>JAGBRG010000040.1 GCA_017632495.1 Spirochaetales bacterium | reverse complement strand
TCCGGAATCAGCCTGAAGGACACCGGTGAGAATATTCATCAGTGTGGACTTGCCTGCTCCGTTCTCTCCAAGAAGTGCATGCACCTCACCTTCGTTCACCTCAAGATGAACATCCGTAAGTGCCTTGACTCCACCGAAAGCCTTGGAGATATGGCTCATTTCGAGGATTCTTTTCATCCTTTACTGCTCCTAAATAAACTTAAAACAGACGGATGCTCGCGCATCCGCCTGTATTAATAATCTTACAACAGAATCAGTGACCCAAGAAGCCCTGGTACTGAGTTGCGTTGGTTCTGTCAACAATCCAAACCGGCTGCTTCTCTTCAGCTCCGAGAGGATAGTTCCAGTTGCCCTTAGCATAATCAACTGCATAGTTGATGGCCTGGATCATCATTGACGGGTTGAAAGAAACAGACATCATGTTGTCGAAGAATCTGTCTGCAACAGCTGCCTGAGCTGACTTGCCGCTCATGACATCATAAAGCTCCTGCATTCCGCCGATAGCTGAGATGTAGATCTTAAGATCTTCAGCAGCCTTCTGATCCTTGGCTGAAGCAGCCTCAAGAACGTTGAGGACACCGAAGGTCATCTCATCATCCATTGAGTAGATGTAGAGTCTTCCGCCCTTCTTCTTGGCATCAGCGAGGATATCGGTGAGCTTCTGCTCCATGAACTGTGCTGCTCCGTCTGCGGACCAGTTACATACGACAGAGTATGTGCTGAGAGCAGCCTTGATATCGCTCTCCTGCCAGACTTCTGTTGTGTGGACTGTCTTTCCTGTTGCGTTGTCGGTGTAATCAACCTTTCCGCTGAGGAAGCCTCTGAATCCGGACTCTCTGTCGATACAGACTGAACCGTTGTCTCCGTACAGTGTGACAATAGCATCACCCGGCTTCATTCCGTTGCTCTGAAGCCATGCTGCGATACCTGCTCCACATGAGATGTTATCTCCTGCGAAGTTCAGAATAGCCTTGGGCTTGAGTGCAATTGCGAATCTGTCGAACTGGATTACAGGAATCTTTGCTGCGACAAGAGCCTCAACTGCGGCTTCTGCTGAATCATCAAGAACCTGGATGACAACAACCTTTGCATCACCGTTTGCGATGATTGTGTTGACATAGTCGACCTGGGTCTCACCTGAAGATGCCGGCATGAATACTGCATCTGTTCCGCTGGCCTTCAGCTCGTTACATCTCTGCTCTGCGAAAGCACCGGCCTGAGCGGTCCAACCGTGGTCAGGTGTAGGTCCGAGAACATAGATTCTCTCTGCTTTTTTCTCACTGGCTCCGCTTGCAAATACTGCAAATGCGCACATAAGAACGAGCATTACCAATACTAATTTTTTCATATCTTTTTCCTCCTCTTGAATAAAGAAATGATTTTTATTTTTCTACCCCTCAGGGTATTCTCCCTCTTAAATCTCCACGGCCTTTCCGGTTTCCATGGATTTCATGCAGGCGAACACGGCCTTCATCGACCCGATTATGGAATCGGCATCAAGAATACTCTTTCTGCCACTCAGAATAGAATCCACAACCTCATCAATTACTCCGCTTGTGGCCTGCTGCTTGTCGGTGTTCGTCTGAATCCTGTCAAGGTCATAGTTGTCCACGCTTCCGTCCGGATGGGTCACAACCAGCGAGTACTTCGGATCCATGTAGAGCTTCATAACCCCGTTCTTGCAGTTGATCTGGGTCTGGTTGTTCTCTCCGCCGTACTGAGTCCAGCTTGTGGTCACGGTTCCGAAGGCTCCGTTTCTGAAGTGGATGACTTCTACGGAGTTGTCATCGACATCAATCGGGCTTCCGTCCTCATATGTCTTGTCCAGAACACACATCTCTGAATAGATTGACTTGATCTCATCCCCCACCAGGTATCTGATAAGGTCGATCTTGTGGATTCCGAGGTCCGCCATTGAACCGAATGCGGCAGCATCCTTTCTGAAGAACCAGGTTCCCTTACCCTTGTCTATGCCCCAGCTTTCAGGACCGGCATGGCAAAACGATGTGGCGAATGTCAGAACCTTTCCCATCTTGCCGGATGAAATGAGCTCCTTTGCCTTCTTGTGGGCGGGAGTGAGTCTCTGGTTGTGGCCGATAAACAGTCTCTTGCCACAGTCCGAGGCCGTCTTGACCATCTCAAGACACTGCTCATATGTCACTGCCATGGGCTTTTCACACAGAACATTCTTTCCGGCCTTGAGAGCCTTGATTGTTATCTCAGCATGATAGGCATTGGCAACACAGACGGAAACAAGGTCTATATCTTTATCTGAAAGCATATCCTCAACAGTCGGATACACCTTGCCGCCGAATTTTGAAACCATATCAGCAGCCCTGTCTGCGACAAAATCATAGAATCCTGCAATCTCAACATTCTTGTTGAGCCCGTATTCATGAGCATGACGCTGTCTGGCAATTGAACCGCAACCGATTATTCCAACCTTCATATTCTTCACCTCATTCAGATAACGAAGTTTTCCATATACTTCTTAGAGATTCTCAGCGAATCCAGAATCTTCTCTTTTGAGCCCTCAAAGGCCTTGTCCTCAACCTCTATGCAGGCATAGCCGTCATATCCGATATCGGTAAGAGCACCCACAAAGGCAGCCCAGTCCACATCGCCGTAGTTGGGAAGCTTTGGAGCCATGAAATCCAGAGGATATGCCATGATTCCCACCTGGTCCAATTTATCTCGATACAGCTTGATATCCTTGAAATGAACGTGGAAGATCTTGTCCTTGAACTGTCTGACAGGCTTTACATAGTCGATCATCTGCCAGATGAAATGGCTGGGGTCATAGTTGATTCCAAGATTATCGCTCTTAAGGACATCAAAAATCTTCTGCCAGTTTGCAGGTGATGTGAACAGATTCTGTCCGCCCGGCCACTGATCCTTTCCGAAGAGCATCGGGCAGTTCTCAATTCCGATTCTGACCTTGAGTTTTTCTGCCAGCTTGATAATCGGCGGCCAGATCTGACCCACAAGCTCAAGATTCTCCTCAACCGTCTTGGCCTGATCCCTTCCGATGAAGGTGGTGACCATGTTGATGCCGAGTTTTGCACTTGCCTTGATCAGAGTCTCAAGGTGAGCCAGAGTCTCGCTTCTTTTCTTCAGATCCGATGTGAGCGGATTGGGATAAAAGGCCAGAGAGGAGATTTCAACCTTCTTTCTTCTGCTGTAGTCAAGAATATGTTCGGCATAGCTGTCATCCTCAAGGACCTTCTCTACATCTATATGACTTACCCCGGCATAGCGTCTTTCAGCCTTGCCCTGCGGCCAGCATGCAACCTCCACACACTGAAAGCCCATTTCTGATGCAACATCCATCATCTCTTCATATGTCCAGCCGTCAAGAATGGCGCTTACAAAACCTAGTTTCATATCAAACTCCGTTTCTTTTATGAAATAGTATGAAATAAGAAATGTTTCATACTTTCTATTCAGTCACAATCAGATTATAAATCCACTTTTCAATTCCCGCAAGAAAATATTTTACAGAAAGAAAGTATCAAATTTGAAAAATAAAAATGTTTACTAAAAATATCAAGAATTTCTTTCTGAAATAATTGCACTGTTTCTGAAATAGTGATACAATTCAAACCATGAAGAGATTAAACATTCCGGTAAACAAGCTTGCAAAAGAGACAGGGCTCTCCCCTGCAACGGTATCCAGGGTTCTCCACCACAGGGAATTGGTGAACCAGGAGACAAGGCTTATTGTTGAGAACAAACTCAAGGAATACGGGTACGACCTTGATGAGCTTCTGAAGGTCCAGGCAGAAACCTCCAAGCGCATCATAACCGTAGTAGTGCCATCTATCATCAATCCTTTCTACTACAAGATTCTCAAGGGCATTGAGTCATCTGCCGCTTCCCATAACTTTGAGGTCATCATCTATCAGAACACAATCACTCAGTCCAACGTGGACAAGTTCATGAAGGTTGTGAGCATGACCAACACCCGCGGTGTGGTCTGTCTGAGCCGCAAGTTGGAAAAAGATCTTGCAGACTCCATATTCGAACAGATTCCCTTCATCCAGTGCTGCGAGTACAACAAGGATTCCGTTGCCCCCTATGTCGGCATTAACGACTTTGCCGCGGCAAAGGGTGCCGTTGATTATATAGTAAATATGGGATACAAGAAGGTCGCCCTGCTCAACGGCCCCATCATGTTCAACTACGCCCAGGAAAGACTCAGAGGCTTTGAAGCCGCCTTGGAGAGCCACAACATAACAATTCCAAGAACCTGGAAGATCTCTCTTCCTGATGTTGCATACGATCTGGGATACTCGGCTGCATGCCAGCTTCTGGGAGCCGATGAAAAACCAGATGCCATCTTCTGCGCAGCCGATGTGTTTGCAGCCTCTGTTTTAAAGGCCGCAAACAGATTCGAACTGAAGATTCCGACAGATCTTGGTGTTGTGGGCTTTGACAACATTGAGATGGCATCCATAACGACACCTGGCCTTACCACAATCAACCAGCCCAGCTTCCAGACAGGATTCACAGCAGCCGAATCGCTATTTGAGCTGCTTCACTCCCACACCATGCCAAGATCGATTCTTCTGGACACGGAGCTGATTTCCAGAGAGTCGATTGTCCGAAGATAACGGATTCTTTACTCGCCTGCATCAACTCCTGCAGAGACTTTCTTCTGCTCCTTGACAAATGCCTCGACTTCACGCTTTTCCTTGGCGGAAATCTTCTTTGCCTCCTCATCCTTGAGGTAGGAGACCGTGACCTGTGGGAACGGAACGTTGATTCCATGCTTGTTGAAGACAAGATAGAGTTCTCTGTACATGTCTCTGACCAGCTGGATTCTGTCTCCTTCCATACACTGGGCAAGAATGAGAATATTCACCGAGTTGTCTCCAAGGCTTGAAACACCCTTGTAGAAAGGTCCGTTTATGATGGACTTGATCTTCTTCTTGATTGCGGGGAACTCCTCCTTCAGAACCGCCTCGACGCGCTCAAGCGACTCGCCGTACTCGATGGCAAGCTCGATAGGCACTGTGGAGTACTCCTTGGTCATGTTGAGGACTCCGGAGATGGAGCTGTTGTTGAAGATCTTGATGTTGCCCAAAATGTCCTCGATCTTCGTGGTGCGGATTCCGATTTCAATGACGGTACCCCTGAAGTCCCCTACCGTGACGATATCACCGACGCGGAACTCGCCTTCAAACACGATGAAGATACCAGCAAGAATATCCGATATGAGGCTCTGGGCACCGAGACCTACGACAATGGAAAGGATTCCGGCTGATGTCAGAAGCGATGCCGTGTTAAGACCCATAAGATACAGGGAGTAGAACAGGACGCCGAGAACGCCTCCGTACTGGATGACAGACTCAAGAAGGTGTCCGATGGTCTCCGCTCTTGCTCCGAGGTTCGAAGAAAGGACGTTGATTATCCTCTTTGCAATCTTCGCACCGAACAGAACAACTATGAGATACATGACACTGCGGCTTGCCCCGAAGAGGTTCGGGCTTCTTTCCAGATTCCCGTTGATGATGTAATGCATAATCGAATCAGCCGGGAAAACGTACTTTGCGAACAGCACGGAAATAAGAACAAAGGCAAAGATCATGAAGCTGCAGACTTTGACTACGGACGAGAACTTCTGCTCGACACTCTTTTTCTGCCATTCGGTGAAACTTGTACTCCATCTGGACTGAGCGGATTTGACACGTTTCTTCTTGCCGTCAGGCATCGTCACATCAAAGTTCGCACTTCCTTCAACCGGCTCCTCATCTTCCTCCTCCTTCTCCTTCAGATACTCAGCCACTTTTTCTTTGAGCACCTCATCCTCATCGCTGGTTGAGTACAGCATGAAGCCGAGCAGATTCAGGAAGGATATAAGAGCGATGATAACGGTGGCAGATGAGATGTTGTTTCTCAGCATGAACAGAGCACTTGTCGGAATAAGGGTTCCTATGAAGATTCCGCCTGATTTTCTGATGCTTGAGAAGTATCTCTGTCCGTTGATTGTAATGAAACCGTTGAAGTCTCCGGAGAACATTGCATCCCTTGTATTGATGACAACCTTTTCTCCGAACGGAGAATACAGAAGTTCATGGGACTCGTCCGCAGAGAAGCTGAGGAAGTAGCCGTCATAGAACATGTTCATACCGGTGATTGTGTACTCAATGGTAGTCATGCTCAGGTAATCCTCGATGCTGTGGGTTACGACACTGGTCTGAAGCAGTCCTCTGTGTCTTGAAATCGCAGATGAAGGAACGATTATTCTTCCGTTTTCATCCTGAACGCCGTTCTTATACTCATACTCTGAGGCAAAACGAGTGGTTCCGTGGTCGTTGTATGTGTAATAGAACAAGGCGCATCCGATGTACTGATCAGACTCTCCGACATCGCTTTTCTGATAATCCTGAACATAGTAGTCAGTGTTCACAAGTACATCGCGGAAAGGATAGGACTGCGCCGTCGGGTCATCGCTTATGACAAAGTTCCACCACTGGGCGCTGGTTGCAATTACGCGGCCCCTGTCATTGAACACGTACATGGATTCAAAATCATAAGCCTTGCACAGTGCTTCAAGGTTCGGATGATATCTTGCCGTAAGCACAGGGTTGCCGTAGCTGTCGGTGACAACGCTGTTGTCATCATTTTTGGCATACTCGAAATGAACGGTGTCGGTCAGATCATAATCAAAGACCACTTCCGGAGCCCTGGCGATGATATCTGCCAGAAGGAAGGTCTTGTTGAGGTTCTGTTTGTTGTAGAATGCGGCGACGGTATCCGCCCTCTTTGTGTTCTTTGAAACGCCTGTTCCGATTGAATTGATTCTGGATTCAGAAACCCTGACGGCCGACGAAAGCTGGGAAAGCGTCTGTGTGTAGATAGAAATTCCGAATACAACCAACAGACCTATGACCATAAGCGGGAATATCTTCAGTCCCAGTGCCCGGTTGTAGTAATACTTTTTCCCCTTCCTGGTGGTAAAAATAACCCTGCGGGCCTCATCGATTGTTCCCTTCTTCAGCTGGTCAATCTGGATGATTGTCGCATAGGTGAGAATCAGGTTGCCGACAACAAACATCGCCAGC
>JAGBRG010000335.1 GCA_017632495.1 Spirochaetales bacterium | reverse complement strand
GAGACAATCGGGCTTTCCGGGGCAAAGGTGATTATATTTGATTCATCTGTTCTGAAGATTGAAAAAGTGTCCTCTCAAAGCAGGCGCGAAGTTCAGGCCTTGATCTGGCTTGAAGGAAAGCTTCCCGTGCCCAAAGTCATCTACCATGAAGAAAAGAACGACATGTCCTATCTTCTTATGAGCCGCCTTAAGGGCAAAATGCTCTGTGACCCGAAGATTCTTCATAACAGAAACCGCCTTACAAAAAGTGCTGCCGCGGCTCTTAAGATGCTGTGGAACGTTGATATATCCGACTGCCCCTTCAGGGATGAGGGAAAGGACATAAAGGATGCAGTTCTTTCTCACGGAGATTTCTGTCTTCCCAACATTCTTGCGGACAACAGCACAATAACAGGGTATCTTGATTGGGGCTACTGCACCGTAGCGCCCCGTCAGGCAGACATAGATACCTGTATCGAAAGTCTTGAGAACAACCTTACGGGGTGCTTTTCCGACGGAACCGAAGAAACTCCTTTGGACAGAAGTGCATTTGAAGAGCTTCTGAAGTGATGCTCATGTTGAATTTATTATCAACTCTATGTAAAATCGCCGTAAGAGGTTTCTATGGAGAAGAGCAAATCCATCATCACTGTCGTAGGAAAGGACCAGGTGGGAATCATCGCCCGTGTCACGACTTATCTTTATGAGAGCAATGTAAACATCGAGGACATCTCGCAGTCCATCGTCGGCGGATATTTCAACATGATGATGATTGTTGATACTTCGGATGCCAACAAGGAGTTTCTGGCACTGTCAAAGGAACTTGAGGAACTTGGAAACAAGATAGGCGTCATCATCAAGCTTCAGAGAGAAGACATCTTCAAGAGCATGCAGAGAATATGATTAACATCAACGAAGTAATAGAAACCAACAAAATGATAGAGAAGGAGAACCTGGATGTGAGGACCATCACGCTGGGAATCTCCCTTCTGGACTGCATAAGCGATGACCTTGACACCCTGTGCGACAACATCTACAGGCGCATAACCACAACCGCCAAGGACCTTGTCAAAACCGGAAAGGAAATCGAGCGCGAGTATGCAATCCCCATTGTAAACAAAAGAATCTCTGTAACTCCGATTGCACTGATCGGAGCTTCGGCCTGCAAGAAGGCAGAGGATTTTGTTCTGATTGCAAAGACTCTGGACAAGGCGGCTAAGAAGGTCGGGGTCAACTTCATCGGAGGCTATTCGGCTCTTCCTGCAAAGGGTATGACCAAGGCAGAGGAGCTTTTAATTGAATCCATTCCGCAGACTCTGAGCCAGACAGATAACGTCTGTGCTTCGGTAAACCTCGGTTCGACCAAGACCGGAATCAACATGGATGCTGTAAAGCTCATGGGCCGCATAATCAAGGAAACTGCAAAGCTCACCTGTGACAGGGACTCTTTAGGCTGTGCCAAGCTTGTAGTTCTTTGTAATGCCCCGGACGATAATCCGTTCATGGCAGGAGCTTTCCACGGTGTGACCGAAACCGATGATGTGATAAATGTCGGAGTCTCAGGCCCAGGTGTCATAAACCATGCCATTCAGAGCGTGAAGGGAAGGCCTTTCGGAGAGCTTTGCGATACCATCAAGAAGACTGCATTCAAGGTCACCCGACTTGGTCAGCTTGTTGCCCAGGAGGCTTCAAGGCGCCTTGGAATCCCATATGGAATTGTGGATCTTTCTCTGGCACCGACTCCGGCTGTGGGAGACTCAATTGCCGAGATTCTGGAGTCCATGGGTCTTGATAAGGTCGGAGCTCCTGGAACAACCGCAGCCCTCGCACTGTTAAACGATGCCGTTAAAAAGGGCGGAATCATGGCCTCAAGCTATGTCGGAGGCCTTTCCGGAGCCTTTATCCCTGTTTCAGAGGACCACGGCATGATAAGCTCTGCCCAGTGCGGCTGCCTGACCTTGGAAAAGCTCGAGGCCATGACATGTGTCTGCTCAGTTGGTCTTGATATGATTGCCATTCCGGGAAGAACACCTGCTTCCACAATATCAGGAATCATCGCCGATGAGATGGCCATAGGAATGATCAACCAGAAGACCACAGCTGTGAGAATCATCCCCGTAGAGGGCAAGGACGTAGGCGATG
>JAGBRG010000334.1 GCA_017632495.1 Spirochaetales bacterium | reverse complement strand
ACTCGTTGTACATCGCAATGAGCTTTGTCAGGTGCTCATAGCGCTTCTTTGCCTCTTCCTCGTTCAGCTTGAACAGGACATCGGCACGAGCCGGGAACTCACGTGTGAGTCTGCTGTAACGGGCCTCGTTCATCAGGAACTCCTGGTATCCGCCTGCCGGTGCCTTGGAGTCGAGAGTGAACTTCTTCTCTGCTTCCGGATTGTAGCGGAACAGGTTCCAGTAACCGCAGTCGACAGCCTTCTTCATTTCCTTCTGGCAGTTGGTCATTCCACCCTTGATTGAGTGCATCTCACAAGGAGCATAACCGATGATCAGAGAAGGTCCATGATAGGCCTCGGCCTCTGTGATGGCCTTGATTGTCTGAGCCGGGTTTGCACCCATTGCAACCTGTGCGACATAGACGTAGCCGTACTGCATTGCAATCTCAGAGAGGGACTTCTTCTTGACTTCCTTACCGGCGGCAGCAAACTGTGCGACCTGTCCGATGTTGGATGCCTTGGAAGCCTGTCCACCTGTGTTGGAGTAGACCTCAGTGTCGAATACGAAGATGTTGACGTCCTTCTTGGAAGCGATGACATGGTCAAGTCCACCGTAACCGATATCGTATGCCCATCCGTCTCCTCCGAAGATCCAGACTGACTTCTTGCCCAGGTATTCCTTCTTTGCGAGGATTGCCTTGGCTGCTGCATCTCCCTTCTTCTCGAGAGCTGCGATCAGAGCCTCTGTAGGAGCCTTGTTAGCTTCGCCGTCTGCCATTGTGTCGAGCCAAGCCTTTGCAACGTCCTTAAGGGAAGCGTCTGTCTCGGCGATTGCCTTGACCTGTTCAGCCAGATCTTCACGGATCTTATCCTGTCCGATGAACATTCCAAGGCCGTGCTCTGCGTTATCCTCGAACAGTGAGTTGCACCATGCCGGTCCGTGACCGTTCTTGTCGGTGCAGTACGGGGATGTTGAAGCCGGGCCGCCCCAGATTGAAGAACAACCTGTTGCGTTGGAGATGTACATTCTGTCTCCGAACAGCTGTGTGACAAGGCGGGCATAGCTGGTTTCTGCACAACCTGCACAGGAGCCTGAGAACTCCAGCATCGGCTGGCGGAACTGGCTTCCCTTGACTGTGTAGTCCTGCATATCCTTCTTGTCGGATACCTTTGCGACGCAGTAGTCGAATACCGGCTGCTGTGCAAGTTCCTCTTCCTGCGGGACCATGGTCAGAGCTGCAACAGGACATGCGCCTACGCAGACTCCGCAACCCATACAATCGAGCGGGGAGATGGCGATTGTGAACTTGTAGACGCCCTTGCCCTTTCCGGCCTTGACGTCGACGACCTGTGCTGCTGCCGGGATGGCTGCTGCTTCCTCAGCGGTGAGGGCATAAGGTCTGATTGTTGCGTGCGGGCAGACATAAGAACAGTTGTTACACTGGATACACTTGGAAGCATCCCACTTAGGAACTGAGACTGCAACGCCTCTCTTCTCATATGCTGCTGCACCAAGCTCGAACTGGCCGTCCACGTGATCCATGAATGCTGAGACCGGGAGGCTGTCGCCGTCCATCTTGTCAACAGGATCAAGGATGTTTGTGACCATCTTGACCAGCTCAGCCTTTCCGACCTTCTTGGCTGCTGCCTTCTCATCGGTTGCGTTTGCCCAGTCTGCGGGAACGTTGAACTTCTTGAAAGCTGTAGCTCCAAGGTCAATGGCCTTATGGTTCATGTCAACGATGTCCTGGCCCTTCTTGAGGTAAGACTGTGTTGCCTTTTCCTTCATGTGGGCGATTGCCTCTTCCTGAGGCATGACCTTTGCCAGTGTGAAGAATGCGCTCTGGAGGATTGTGTGTGTTCTCTTGCCCATTCCGCTCTTCTGTGCGAGGTCGATGGCATCGATGGTGTAGACCTGGATGTTGTTCTTTGCGATATAGCGCTTGGAAGCTGCATCAACATGGTGTGAGAGTTCCTCGTCACTCCACTGGCAGTTGATCATGTAAACTCCGTTCGGCTTGACGTCCTGGACCATCTTGAAGCCCTTTGTGACGTAGCTTGGGTTATGACATGCAACAAAGTCTGCCTTGTTGATGTAGTACGGGCTCTTGATCGGATGATCACCGAATCTGAGGTGGCTGATTGTCACGCCGCCTGTCTTCTTTGAGTCATACTGGAAGTAAGCCTGGACATACTTGTCGGTGTAGTCTCCGATGATCTTGATGGAGTTCTTGTTTGCTCCGACTGTTCCGTCTCCGCCGAGACCCCAGAATTTGCACTCGATTGTTCCGGGAGCTGCTGTGTTCGGGCAGTTCTTGTCTTCCTCGAGGCTGAGGTTGGTAACATCATCGACGATTCCGATTGTGAACTGGCGCTTCGGAGAAGCCTTCTTAAGCTCGTTGAATACTGCGAAGACTGATGAAGGAGGAGTGTCCTTGGAACCGAGTCCGTAGCGGCCACCGACGATCTTGATGTTCTCAAGACCTGCGTTTGCAAAGGCTGTGACGACATCGAGGTAAAGCGGCTCACCCTGTGCGCCGGGCTCCTTTGTTCTGTCGAGGACTGCAACCTTCTTGGCGGTCTTCGGAAGAGCTGCGATGAGTCTGTCTGCTGCAAACGGTCTGTAAAGCCTGACCTTGATGATACCGACCTTCTCTCCGTGAGCGTTGAGGTAGTCAATGACCTCGTCTGCGACGTCGCAGATTGAACCCATGGCGATGATGACGCGGTCTGCATCAGGAGCTCCGTAGTAGTTGAAGAGCTTGTAATCTGTTCCGAGCTTGGCGTTGATCTTGTCCATGTAGGACTCGACGACTGCCGGAAGATCATCATAGAACTTGTTGCAGGCTTCTCTGTGCTGGAAGAAGATGTCTCCGTTCTCGTGGCTTCCTCTCATGTGCGGGTGCTCAGGATTGAGAGCATGCTTTCTGAATTCCTCAACGGCCTTCATGTCGCACATGTCCTTGAGATCTGCGTAATCCCAAACTGCGATCTTCTGAATCTCGTGGCTGGTTCTGAATCCATCAAAGAAATTGATGAAAGGAACCTTTCCTGTCAGAGCTGAAAGGTGGGCCACCGGGGAGAGGTCCATGACTTCCTGAACGTTGCCCTCACAGAGCATTGCGAAACCTGTCTGGCGGCAAGCCATGACATCACTGTGGTCACCGAAGATGTTCAGAGCCTGGGTCGAGACTGTTCTTGCGCTGACGTGGAATACACAAGGAAGCTGCTCTGCAGCAATCTTGTACATGTTCGGAATCATCAGCAGAAGTCCCTGTGAAGCTGTGTAGGTGGTTGTCAGTGCACCTGCTCCGAGAGAGCCGTGGACTGCACCGGCTGCACCGGCCTCAGACTGCATCTCAACGACCTTTACGTTTGTACCGAAGATGTTCTTCAGGCCGTTTGCGCTCCACTGGTCGACAAAGTCCGCCATTGGGCTTGAAGGGGTGATGGGATAAATGGCAGCAACTTCAGAGAAAGCATAGCTCACGTGAGCAGCTGCATTGTTACCATCCATGGATTTCATTTTTCTCACCATGAAAGAAGCCTCCTTGATATGGATTCGCCGTCCCTATTATCCGGCGCCCATACTTATTCGAATGAAAATAAAAGTCCGGCTAAAAGGCTAACCCGACCTTTTGTGCCATTATTGAGGATAAACTGAAATAAATATATTTACAAGTTAGTAATAAAAGATTCCGCCCACATTTTAAGCGGGCGGAATCGTTTGTAATCACACAAAAAGCGCTATTATCTGAAAGCTTCTCTTCCCTCGTAGTGGGTGTGGAGCAGCTCATGCGCAAGGTGCGAATTCGGCTCTCCGAGGAACTTCTCGTAAAGCTCGATGACCTGCGGGTTCTTGTGGGACTGACGCAAGGTCTGTCTTTCGTCCTCTGAGTACAGGGCCTTGGCACGCTTTTCCTTGTATGTGTCAAGGATGTCGTCATCCTCGTGCGGAAGGAAGACAGGTCTGATGTAGGGCTGTCCGCCGCCGTTGATACAGCCGCCCGGGCATCCCATGATCTCGATGAACTGGTACTTGGACTTTCCTGCGCGGATTTCATCCAGAAGAATCTTTGCAGACTTCATTCCGGAAGCAATGGCAACGCTGACCTTTGTTCCGTTGATGTCCAGAGTTGCTTCTCTGACACCTGCATCGTGACCGCGGACCTCGTCGAATGTGATCTTTCCGTACTCTTTGCCTGTGAGCTTGTAGTAGACGGTTCTCAGGGCGGCTTCCATGACGCCTCCTGTGACACCGAAGATTACTGCAGCTCCGGTGTAGTCACCCATGATGTCCTGATCCCAGTCCTCATCGGGAAGCATGTCATATCTGATTCCGCTTCTTCTGATCATCTTGGCAAGCTCGCGGGTGGTGATGACGGCGTCAACATCTCTGATTCCGTCATGCTCCATCATCGGTCTGTCCTTTTCGAACTTCTTTGCCACGCACGGCATGACGGAGACAACAAAGACATCCCTGGGGTCATAGCCGTTCTGCTTTGCCCAGTAGGATTTGATGATGGCTCCCTGCATCTGATGCGGGGACTTGCAGCTTGAGACGTGCGGAAGAAGGTCTGAGTAGTTGCACTCGGCATAGTTGATCCATCCCGGTGAGCAGCTTGTGATCATGGGAAGGACTCCGCCGTTTTTGATTCTTCCGAGAAGCTCTGTGCCTTCCTCCATGATGGTCAGGTCGGCTCCGAAGTTCACATCGTAGACACGCTCAAAGCCAAGTCTTCTCATGGCGGCGATCATCTTGCCGGTAGTAGGTGTTCCCACAGGATAACCGAACTCTTCTCCGATTGCGGCTCTGACAGCGGGTGCTGCCTGGATGACAACGTGCTTTCCAGCTCTCAGGGCATCATCGACCTTGTCGATTTCCGACTTCTCCATAAGGGCGCCTGTGGGGCAGACGGATACGCACTGTCCGCACTGGATGCAGGGTGAGTTCTGGAAGCTTCTGTTCTGAGCAGGGGCTACGATTGTGTTGAAACCTCTGTTCTCAAATCCCAGGATGCCGAGTCCGTGAGCATTCTGACAGCGGGCGATACAGCGTCCGCAGAGGATGCACTTTGAGGTGTCTCTGATAAGAGCGGGGGCCAGGACATCGAGGGTTGTCTCTGAGTGGACACCTTCATATGCCTTCTCCCTTGCTCCGGTCAGCTGTGCCACATAGAGCAGCTCACATGTGCCGTTCTTGTCACACTGCTGGCAGTCCTTGCTGTGGTTTGACAGAAGAAGCTCGACGCTGCGTCTTCTTGCCTCAATTGCCTTTGGGGTGGAGATTCTGATTTCCATTCCCTCGCTTACGGGGTAGACGCAGCTGGCTACAAGACCTCTGGCGCCTGTTGCCTCTACAAGGCAGACGCGGCAGGAGCCCTGGTTGCACTCACCGTGGTTGAATGCGCAAAGAGAAGGGATTTCGTAACCGCATTTTCTGGCTGCCTCCAAAATGGTGAGGCCGCTTTCCACCTGATAGGGGATTCCTTCAATCTTAATGTTGACTAATGACATGGCTTTCCTCCCTTATCTCTTCTCGATTGCCTTGAACTTACATGTGCTGATACAGGCTCCGCACTTGATGCACTTGGAAGAGTCAATCTTCATTGATGCGAGCTTGTGGTTCGGTGCCACGTAGTCTGTTCTGGTGATGGCGCTGACGGGGCATCCCTTTGCACACATTCCGCAACCGATACACTTGTCCTGATCGATGGTGAAGGTCATGAGCTTCTTGCAGACGTGGGCCGGACATCTCTTTTCCACGATGTGTGCAAGATACTCGTCCTTGAAATGGGCAAGAGTCGAGTTGATCGGGTTTGCCGATGTCTGTCCCAGGGCGCACAGCGAGTTTGTCTTGACGGTGTCGCTGAGCTGCTCGAGCTCGGCCAGGTCTTCCATTGTTCCTCTGCCTTCGGTGATGCGGGTGAGAATCTCAAGCATGCGCTTTGTTCCGATACGGCACGGTGTGCACTTTCCGCAGGACTCATCGCAGATGAACTCCATGTAGAACTTTGCAACATCGACCATACAGTTGTCCTCGTCCATGACGATGGCTCCGCCTGAACCCATCATTGATCCCTTGGCGACAAGGTTGTCAAAGTCAATCGGCTCGTCCAGATATTCTTCGGTCAGACATCCTCCGGAAGGACCTCCGGTCTGGATTGCCTTGAACTTCTTTCCGTTGGGGATTCCTCCGCCGATGTCATAAATCAGCTCTCTTAAGGTTGTTCCCATCGGGACTTCTACAAGTCCGACGTTATTGACCTTTCCTCCCAGAGCAAAGACCTTGGTTCCCTTTGATCTTTCCGTTCCTACGGAAGAGAAGGACTCGGCACCGTTTCTGAGAATGTAGGGGACACATGCCAGTGTCTCGACGTTGTTGACGATGGTCGGCTTGCCCCAAAGGCCCTTGACTGCAGGAAATGGCGGTCTGGGTCTGGGCATTCCGCGCTTGCCTTCAATTGAGTTGAGAAGGGCTGTCTCCTCTCCGCAGACGAAAGCGCCGGCTCCCAGTCTGAGATGACAGCGGAAGCTGAAGTCTGTTCCCAGGATGTTGTCTCCGAGAAGACCCTCTGCCTCAGCCTGCTTGATTGCGATGCGAAGTCTCTTGACTGCGATGGGATACTCGGCTCTGACATAGAAGTAACCGTTCTGGGCTCCAATGGCATAACCTGCGATGACCATTCCCTCGATGACGGCAAGGGGATTTCCCTCAAGAATCGAGCGGTCCATGAATGCACCCGGGTCTCCTTCGTCGCCGTTACATACGACGTATTTCTCATCTCCCTGTGAGTTGAGGGCGAACTGCCATTTTCTTCCTGTTGGGAATCCGCCGCCGCCTCTTCCTCTGAGACCGCTTGCCAGAATGTCATTGATCACATCCTGCTGGCTCATTGAAAGGGCTTTTCTGAGGCCCTGGAAACCACCCATGCCCAGACTCTCGTTGATGTTCTCCGGGTTGATGACTCCGCAGCCGTACAGTGCGACACGATGCTGCTTCTTGTAGAAGTTGATTTCGTCCTGCTTTGCGACCTTTTCCTTTGTGGCAGGGTCGACATAGAGAAGGCGCTCAACGATCTCACCGTTTCTGATGTCCTTTTCGACAATCTCCTCAACATCTTCGACCTTGACCAGTCTGTAGAGGGTGTCTTCCGGATAAATTTTCACGAACGGGCCCTGTGAGCAGAATCCGAAGCATCCGACCTGGTTGACCGTAGCCTTATCTGAAAGACCCTTCTGCTTCAGAACGTCCTCGAACTTTGCCTTGATCTCGTCCGAATGGCTTGAAAGACATCCTGTTCCTCCGCAGAGAACGATGTGTCTCTTGCTGTCCAGACCCTTGATCTTGTCATCGAGACACTTGGTGCAGACGGAGATTTTCTGATTCAATTCTTCAACAGTCTTAATCATCAGAGTGCACCCTCCTTTTCCCTGAGTTCTTTGATGATGGCCGGAACCTTGTCTACGGACATCTTTGGATAGACGGTGCCGCTGATGCTTACAGCCGGTGCGATTCCGCAGGCTCCGATGCAGCGCAGGGCATCAAGAGTGAACAGTCCGTCAGAAGTGGTCTGTCCCGGTTTGATTCCAAGGATCTCGGAAAACTTGTCAATGACGTTCTGCGCACCTTTGACGTAGCAGGCCGTACCAAGACAGCATCCGATGATGTACTTTCCCTTGGGATTCAGAGAGAAGAACGAGTAGAAGGTCACAACCCCGTAAATCTCGGCGACAGAGATTCCGGTCTCGGCCGAGACCAGCTCCTGCACCTCGAGCGGAATGTATCCGTACTCGTTCTGGATGTCGCTGAGAATCATCATGAGAGGTGTCTTCTCGTTCTTGTAACGGGAGCAGATCTCCTTGATCTGAGCGACAGCTTTTTCCTGAAGCTTTGCCATTTTTTCCTCCAATTGGATCAGTTTTTAATACCTATTTTGTCCGGATCGTCAATCCGTATTATCGTCGCATCAAGTGCCTCGGCCTCCTTTTGAGAGTGCGTCGAGACAATGGTGAGCTTTCCTTCTTTCTTTATCAGCTGAGCACAGCTGTTTGTGAGATTCTCATCCAGACCCTTGAAAGGCTCATCCAGAAGAAGGGTCTTTGATTCGAATGCAAGCGCTCTTGCAAGCGCCACGCGCCTTTTCATTCCTCCTGACATCTTGGAAAGCTCCATGACAGGCTCAATGCCAAGACTCCGAAGAATATCCGAAGCCTTCTTGTCATCCTTGTTTTCAAGAACCAGAGCAACATTCTCTTTTGCATTTAGCCAGGGAAGAAGTCTGTCCTCCTGGAACATCAGAGAGCAAGGCATATCTATGCCTGTTATGTTTCCGCTGTCCTGTTTCAGAAGGCCCGCAATAAGGTGTAAAAGCGTTGTCTTTCCGCATCCGGATTTTCCCATCAGGCAGATTATCTTGCTGTCGCTTTGGATGTTCAGATTGCTGAACACGACCTTTTTTCCATAGCTGAAACAGAGGTTTTCAATTTTCATGGGAAACCTCCTTTTCCAAAAGACGCTTCACAAGGCGCTCGAGGAGAAAACTCAAAGCAATGACGGAAGCCGTCCATGCGAAAAGATCCGCCGTCTCGAGGTACACCTTGGAAAAGAAAATGTTCGAGCCTATGGCCTTCTTGGGTTGGCTCAGAACCTCGGCCGCGATGCCTGATTTCCAGGCAAAGCCCAAGGAAGTGATGCAGGCAGCCTTAAGAGAGGCCATCATTGAAGGAACCAGCACATAGCGGAAAGTTTTCTTTCTTCCCAGATTGTATGCACGGGCCATTTCAAAGAGCTTTACATTGCGGCTTCTGTAGGCCTCGTTCAGATTGCCCCAGATCACGGGTGTGACAATCATGGCTGACATCAGAATGGGAACAGCGCCCTTGCTCATCCAAAGCATGGCCAGAATGATGAATGAGGCCACCGGGGTTGCACGGACTATCTTCACCACGGGAGAGAGAAGGGAATCAAGAAAGACGGAGGAGCAGCAGGCAAAAGAAAGGGCGCATCCTGCAATGACTCCGATCACATAGCCGAACGTGATGCGAAACAGCGTCATGAGAATGCTGGTCCAGAAAACACCTTGAGTTGCAAGTGTTGCCAAGGCCCTGAAGACTCGAACCGGACCGGGAAGGATCAGCTCTTTACCGACGGCCATCGATGCAAGCTGCCAGACTAAAAGCCAGAACAGGGCGGAAGTGATGGGGCTGGATAGAATGGTCTTGAAGCGACCTTCTTT
>JAGBRG010000039.1 GCA_017632495.1 Spirochaetales bacterium | reverse complement strand
TCTGTTCTCAAGATTGCTCTGGCAACGGCACTTTTGGCCAGTCTCATTCTGATGGGAGTGGACCTGTTTGCAAATCTTGATTCCTATATGAGCCACAATGTGAGCTTTCTGAAGGCAATGTCCATAACGGTTTTGTATTTTCCGTCTGCATTCCTTCTGGCAATAGGGCCATCTTTTCTGTTTGCAGTCTCATTTCATCTTTCGTCCATGCACTCAAGTAACGAGATTCTTGTTGTCCTTGATTCAGGAGTAAGCATTACACGTCTTGTATTACCCATTATTGTGATGGGATTTCTTGTTTCTGTTTTTCATTTTGCCTTAAATGAAACTGTGGCCATTCCTCTTTCAAATCAGAAGAAGGTAGTCACTGAGAATATCACAAACTCATCTTCAAACGGAAACAATCAGAATGTGGCCTTAAGCGACATGCAAAGCGGCTACATGGTCTATGCCGGACTGTATTCAGACTCTGAGCAGACTCTGTATGATGTGACACTTATTCAGAATGACGATCAGGCTCATCTTGAAAGCAGAACAGATGCCTACAAGGCAGTCTATAATCCTGCAAAGCACAGCTGGACTTTCCAAGACGCCTATGTTTATCATCCGGATTCAAGCGGAGTCAGGGTGGATTATATAGATTCACTTGAAAGCCCTGTTCTGAAACTTGAGCCGCAGCTTTTCAGGGATGTCTCAAATGAGATTTCAAGCATGTCGCTCAATTTTGCCAGAACATATCTTATGAGAATGAAAGGCCTGAACCCGGAAGGCTATGCAAGCCTTGCCACCGAGTACTATGAACGCATTTTAGGCTGTCTTACGCCTCTTGTGATGATAATAATCGCCTGCAGCATCACATACAGATTCAAGAAGAACGTACTGTTCTTCTCACTGGTTGGGTCAATCTGTATTGCGGTGGTCTATTACGTTGTCCGTATGATCACCATAATGCTTGCAGACCAGGGCATCATCGCACCGATACTGGGAACTCTTATTCCATTTGCCGCCGTTATCGTGGTATCATCCGGCTTGAGAGCCTTTCTGATAAGGCAATGAGGACTTCATGGAAAACGGAATCTACACACTTCACCATCAGGACAAACACTGCAAGGCAAGAACTGGCGAAATTAGGCTCCCGCACGGAGTTGTAAAGACTCCTGCCTTCATGCCTGTGGGCACAAACGGTACGGTGAAGGGCATCTACCATGACGATGTTGCTAAAATCGGCTACAACCTTATTCTGGGAAACACATATCATCTTTATCTCAGACCGGGTGTAGAGGTGTTAAAGACATTTGACGGTCTTCATAAATTCAGCCATTGGAATGGAAACATCCTCACCGACAGCGGCGGCTTTCAGGTATTCTCATTAAGCCAGCTCAGGCGTATTCACGAAGAAGGCGTCAAGTTTCAGAGCCATATCGATGGCTCAAGGCACATCTTCACTCCTGAAAAGGTCGTTGATATCCAGCAGGTCATAGGTTCAGACATTGCCATGATGCTTGATGTGTGCTCGGCTCCGGGAATCTCCTGGCGCGAGACTTTAAATGCCATGGACATCACCCATCTTTGGGCAGAACGAGCCATCGTGCGTCGTGACAGCCTTCTGGACAGAACAGGACGGGCATTCCGCGGAAACCTGTTCGGCATTGTGCAGGGCGGTTTCTACGAGGATCTGAGAATCAAAAGCGCAAAGGTAATCAGTCAGATGGATTTCCCGGGAATTGCTATCGGAGGTCTTTCGGTAGGCGAGTCCAAAGAGGATTTCTGCAGGTTCCTGGCACTTACGGCGGATAACATCACAGACAAAAAGCCCCGTTATGTCATGGGAATCGGAACGCCTGACTACATTCTGGAGGCTATGGAAAACGGAATTGACCTGTTTGACTGCGTTCTTGCCACCAGGACTGCCAGAAACGGAAGCGTCTTTACCGATGACGGAATGCTTACTCTCTCAAGGTCATTCAACGAGTTTGACCACGGACCCATTTCAGAAGGCTGCACATGCCGCGCATGTACGGAGTATTCTCTTTCATACCTTCGTCATATGTTCAAGTGCAACGAAATGCTGGGAGGAATGCTCGCCACAGAGCATAACCTCACATATCTTTACAACCTTGTCCTCAAGGCCAGAAAGGCCATTGAGGAAGACCGCTTTGTCTCATTCAAGAAAGACTATCTTGAGCGCTTTTATGCAAACGGCGGACGCTGTGTGAGGTAAGCATGAGATTTCCTTATCACGGGGCGGGAATAGCCTTGGTTCTTGACAATAAGATTCTCATGGGAAAAAGATCGGACACTCCGTTTCACGGAACCTGGTGCGTCCCCGGAGGCTGCAGGGAGAAGGGCATTGATAAGGATGATTTTGCAACAGCCGTCAGAGAGACTTTTGAAGAAACAGGCATTGTTTTTTCCGATCTTGATGCCACATACCTTGGAAAGTGGACTTTAAAAGCTCCTTTTTTCAGCTGGAGCACATTCTTTTACCGCATTACATCATTTGATCAGAAACTTGTTCCGTTTGAGTTTTATGAGCTTCAGTGGCTGAAAATCGATGACATTCTCAACAAGACGGACAAAAAAAAGCACTTCAGACCTTTTACAAAGTCCGAAGTGCAGTATCTTCTGAGTATAATCTGATCAGAACTCGGCTACCTCGATTGATTTGACTGTGTAGTCATAATCAACTCCGTTGATGTTGAACTTCTTAGTCTCTCCGACTTCCATGTTATAGATGGCCTGTCCGAGCGGTGCCTTGAAGTTGAGGATGTTCTTGTTGGGATCTGATTCCCACGGTCCGAACAGAGAGTAGGTGACATCCTTCTTTGTCAGGTTGTCATGGAAGGTGACCTTTGTTCCGAATGATACATACTGTGTGTCAACGTTCTCAGGCAGAATGACCTGTGCGACCGAAATCTCATCGGTGAGCTTGTTCATGAGGAAGTTGAGGTTCTTCTGCTTGTCCTTTCCGTACTGGTACTCGGAATTCTCCCTAAGATCTCCCAGCTCTCTGGCTGTTCCGATTTCCTTGGAGTTCTCGGGAATCTCGACGTTCATGATGTGATCAAGCTCCTGGCTCTTTGCCTCGAGCATAGCCTTGGTGCACAGAAGTCCCTTGGGGATGATCTTCTTCTTGTCTATGGCCTTGTCTGGATTCTCACCTGTGATTGCCTCCCAGTCATCGAACTTGGATGCGATGAAGTGCTTCACAGAAAGGCGCTCGTTCTCAAGATCAGTGATTCCCTTGATGATGGAGTAAATCTTCTGGGCCTGAGAGGCATCTGCGTTCTCAAGGTACTTGTAGACTTCCTTGTCATCTGCAAAGAGACTGGAAATGAGAATCTTCTGGCGCTTCTTGTTGTCTGCAACCTCTGTTGCGTTGGCAATCTTTCTGTTGATGAAGGAAAGCAGTGAAAGCTTTGTGATGAGAAGATTCTCACCTGATACCTTTGCCTTTGCCCAGTCTTTCTCGCTGAAAGTCTTGACCAGATAGAGGAAGAAATCCGGATTCTCACGGCTGTTTTCTGCAGCTTCTGCAAGAATCTTGTAGATGACGTTCTTCTTGGGACCCTTTCTGATGCAGTCTGCAAGGAAGCTTGTCATGTAGACAGGGTAGAGTGAAATCAGAACTTCCTGCCAGTTCTCGACAGATGTCATGATGTTGTCAATGAAGATCCTCTTGAGCTCCGAATCCTGGATGGAAACGAAGAAGTCCTTAACATCGCTGATTCTGTTGTAGTAGTCGATAAACTGAGAAGACTCCTGGACAAATGACATTCCGTATCTGTCCTTGAGAGTATCAAGAACAAGGAATGCAACTGCTGCTTCAGAACCCGAGGTCTGGGACTTTCCTTCGAAATAGCTGACCATGCTCTGGAACTCGTCGCTGTCGGTTTCACCTTTCTGTGCGATGAAGTCCTTCATGATCTTGAGCTTGTCATAGAAATCCTTAGTTCCCTTGAACTGTGTAAGAGTCTTTTCCTCGAAGGTGATCGGAGTGCTTCTGAGAACATAGACATCAGATGCGCTGTCGCTGATTGAGAAATAAGCGTTTGTGGAAAGCTCTTTCTTTGCAGCTGTCTGCCAGACTGACCATTCCTTATCTGAGAGAATGGACGGAACAAGCTCGGCCTTCATCTGCTTAAGGGATGCCTGGTTGCCGTAGGACTCAAGAATAATCCTCAGACCCCATTCGACATCGTCCTTTCTCATGAACTTTTCGGCAAGCTTATCCTTGGGGAATGCAGCCTTCAGAACCCAGATGTGTCTCTTGGGAAGAACCTTGAGGCTGGAGTAGGCCATCTTGCAGCTCATTGAGTGGGTTCCCTTTCCGGAGAAGAGGATTTCCATCTCATCCTTTGAGATTTTGGTGATCTTTCCGAGCTTCCATGTCTCGTGATAGACAAAGGCGCCCTCGATAAACTGAATCTGCTTCTCGAAGTTCTCGATGGCTGTGTTCAGATTAAGATAGTCGTCAAGGATTCCTGTGTTGTTGAGACAGTAGTCAAGTCTTGGATTGTCCTTGTAAAGCTCCTTCCACAGCTCGACAAGCTTGTCTCTGGTATCAGTGTCATGCGGGGCGAAGCGGATGATCTTCTTGAGGATCTCGATATTGGTTGTAATGTCGAATCCGCCTTTCTCATAGATGGACTTGAGGAAGAAGACGCCCTTTTCAGAACCCATTGAGTCTGCGATCTTGGAAGCGAGGGAGATAAGGTACTCGGAGTTGTCTCCCTTAAGACCCATGACCTTTTCCCAGACGTTCTTCAAGGCTGACAGATCGTGGGACTTGATGTGACGTCTGATTATGCTTCTGTAATAGCTCAGGGCGAGGGAAGTCTCTCCCTTCTTGTCATAGTAGTCTGCGAGCTTGTACAGAACATCCGTCTCATCGAAGTCAACCTTGACCAGGCGCTCCCATGTCTGGATCTTCTTTTCTTCCATGTTATTGAGGGCATAGCATTCAGCAAGCACTCTCAGTGCATATGAACTTTCGTTGAAGCTGAGAATCTTATTGCCGATGTAGATGACCTCGTTCCACTTGGACTCCTCATAGTACTGCTCAAGTACTGTGAAGATGTGTCTGTCATCCATCGGATGGCGTCCTGTGATTGTTGCAAGGTATCTTACTGTTATTGAGTTCTTTTCTTTATCTTCAAGACATTCATCACAATAGGCCTTGAATTCCTGTCTATCTTCCGCCTCGACGAGCTTTGAGGCAGCATCATCCAGGGCCTGAAGTTCCTTCACGCCTACCTGTGCAGTGCTAGTAGCCTGCCATAATTCGTTGCTGATCAAGTCTCTGACTTCAGTTGCGGTCATTTTTTTCTCCTTGGTGTCTGACGTAAACAAAACCGGGCAGACCTGAGTCTGCTCGGCAAATGGGTAGTCAGTGATACTATAAATATACTACCAAAAACAATTTCAATCAATGCCCGAGTTTAAATCTAGAATTAACTATGTGTTTCAGTATATGATTCACCTCGGGAGGGGTACGACTATTTTAGATAGGGAAATGTATGTGGATTTTCCAAAAATGAAATAAAAATTTTTTTTATTTTGAAAAAATCTTTACAAGCCTAAACAATTTAGTATACAATTCAAGTATGCAGAGTTTTCTTACTTTAATTGAGCAGATAGAGAAGGAACTTCCTTCTTCAGAGAGAAAAATCGCGGATTATGTTCTTCAGAATCCGTCCGCTCCTTTGTTCATGACAATGACAGAGCTTGCCGCAGCAGCCGGATCCAGTCCTGCTATCGTTGTAAGGCTCTGCAAGAGACTTAACGTAGACGGTTATTCCGATTTTAAGATCAGACTTTCAAGAGAGGTTTTCTCAAAAGAGGGTAAGGAAGAGGAGCCGGAGCAGGTCATGGAGAACTTCTATGATTCCGGTCTCAATACAAAGGACCTTATCATCCAGTACATCAAGTTCACGAGTAAGAACCTTGCCAACCTTGAGTCAGTTCTTGATCCCAAGACCGTTGATTCTGCAGCTGATGTAATCTATAAGGCCAATACAGTCCTGCTTCTTGGACAGGGTTCAGCCGAAGTTATTCTCAGCGACCTTCAGTATAAGCTTGCCAGACTCGGAAAGAACGTCATCTATTCCAAGGATGTCAACCTTCAGATTGCCCAGTCCTATTCAATGACAGACGACATGGTTGCATTCGGAATCTCATACTTCGGAGAAGACCAGCTTGTGAACCAGGCCGCCAAGGCTGTCAAGGATTCCAACGGAAAGCTCATCACCCTCACAAAGATCGGTCACAATCATCTTTCAAGACTCGGTGATGTCAAGCTTCAGATCCCTGCCTCCGGCTATGAGTTCAGAACAGGTTCCACCCTAACTAGAATCCTTCAGATTTTCGTAACTGATGTTCTTTACAGTGCAGTTCTGGGAAAGATGTCGGAAGAGGAGAAGGCAGCAGTTCTCCGCCGCTGGAACTTCAGCGTCACCCACAGCTGATTTATTCGGACAATTTCTTCGTCGTCTCACTCAAGCCGTACAGGGAGTACTGTCTTTCGTTCACTCCTAGAACTTGTCTCGACTAAAAGGCTATGTCCCCATATTATTTTGAACTATTTCTTCATCGCATCCGCCAACAACCTTTAACATTTCGAGGGCGTCTGGGCTTTCTAGTGCTTCTGGTGCTTCTGGGCTCTCTGGTGCGTCTGCGGCTCACTGTTACATGCCGAGTGCCCCGATTCCAACCCCTGTTTTAAGGATACAACCACAGAAACGGAGGAAACCTTCGCTATTTGTTGCTATTTCATAATGTGAAAACCACAAATCAAGAGCTTTGGACAGAAATAGTGGTCACACAATTCGAACTACCATGTAATTAGCAACAATGCCAGCAGTTATTACGGATTTTAGTTGTCATCGCAACCACCGGAATGAGCAAAAAAAGCCGTAATTGTGGTCAAAGCCCTAAAGTGCGATTGTGCGCAGACTGTTCGCAGCCTGTGAAGTGGCCAGCCGGAGCCAGGAGGCCCGCAGGCAGGATAGCAAAAGC
>JAGBRG010000038.1 GCA_017632495.1 Spirochaetales bacterium | reverse complement strand
GTTGGACTCTTCCTCAAAGTCCATGGCAATGCTTGAAATCCCCTGCTCGGACCATTGAGATAGAAGTGCTGAAAGCTCCTGCGGCTTGGAAAGAAACGTGTAATCCATAGAGCTCAGATATTGATTTCTATGGTCTTGTTCAGAACCAGCTGGCGGACATTGACACCTGCTTGCTTGAGCATCAGGGTTGAGGCCTTGACGCTGTCGGAGTCAGGATATTTGTTGTCCCTGTAGATGACCTCTTTTATTCCGCTCTGGATGATGGCCTTGGCGCACTCGTTGCATGGGAACATGACAACATAGAGCGTGCAGCCGCGAAGATCGCGTGAGATGCTGTTTAAGATGGCATTCAGCTCGGCATGGCAGACGAACGGGTACTTTGTCTGAAGAGGATTGCCGTCACGGCCCCATGGAAGAACATCGTCGCTGCAGCCGATCGGAAAGCCGTTGTAGCCGGTTCCGACGATTTTCTTATCCTGGTTGACGATGCATGCGCCCACCTGTGTGTTGGGGTCCTTGCTTCTCATTGCCGAAAGCATTGCGACGCTCATGAAGTACTCGTCCCAAGTGATGTAGTCAGTTCTCTTGCCCATCTGAAACTCCTGCCGTTACGTATATCTTTGACAGTATAACTTATAGCATGTTCATATTGCAAATAAGCTTGTCGAATATTTGCCGTTATGTTAGCCTAAAGTCCAGAGGCTTAGAATGAAAATCCAAAAGGCAGCGGAAGACTATCTTGAAACCATGCTGATGCTCAAGGAAAAGAACGGCTACATCCGCTCTGTGGACATTGCCCAGCACCTTGGCGTGAAGAAACCCAGCGTCACCTATTCCACCAAGAGACTTCGTGAAAACGGCTACATCACCATGGACAAAGACGGTCTGATTACGCTGACGGACAAGGGCATGGAGATTGCAAACCGTATCTATACCCGCCACAAGGTTCTTACCCACTTCTTCATGAAATTGGGTGTGAGCGAGGCAATTGCCCGCGAGGACGCCTGCAAGGTCGAGCACGATCTTAGCCCCGAAACCTTCGAAGCCATAAGCAAACTGGACAGGATGAGCTGACTCATGGAAAACCGATGCGAACTTGCACTTCCGGCCGGGTCGCTTCAGTGCGCCCTGTATGCTTTCAAAGGCGGAGCCGATGCCGTCTATTTCGGCCTTAAGAGCTTCTCCGCCAGAAAGGCGGCTGTGAACTTCTCATTCGAGGATGTCAGAAAACTCAAAGCCCTGTGCTCTGAAGGCGGCCAGTATGAGGGAAAGAAGTTCTATGTAACGGTGAACACCCTCGCCTCCGATTCCCAGCTTGACGATGTGATAAAGCTTCTCAGGCAGCTTTCCTACCTTAGACCCGACGGCCTGATTGTCCAGGACCTTGGAATTGCAAAGATCATAAGAGAGCACTTTCCAAACCTTCCCCTTCATGGCTCCACACAGCTTGCTGTTCACACAATCGATGGCGTAAAAGAGCTACAAAGCCTTGGTTTTTCTCGTGTTGTCCTATCAAGAGAGCTATCGTTTGAAGAAATAAAGAAGATTAGGCTTGCATGTCCCGACATTGAGCTTAAGGTCTTTATCCACGGAGCCCTGTGCTACGGTTTTTCAGGAGCCTGCATGGCAAGCCAGGTCATAACAGGCGACCGTAACAAAAGCGCAAACCGCGGAAGCTGTGCCCAGATATGCAGGACATGGTTTCACTGTAAGGAAATGGGAAAGGACAGCTGGCTTTTCAGCATGAAAGATCTGTGCCTCGGAGAACTTGTAAGACAGTATCAGGAAATCGGAATCGAGTCTCTTAAGATAGAGGGCCGCATGAAAGGGGCCGACTATGCCTACTGGTGCGCCCGCTACTACAGCATGATTCTTGAAGGAAAAACCGAAAAAGATCCCGAGGTCATCTGGGCCAAGGATGCAATGCAGATTGCCTTCTCAAGAGATACGACCACCTACTTCTTCAACTCAGGCAATAGCGGCTGCATCGGACAGCCGAATATGGTGTCCGGCCACGATACAGGTCACAGAGGAATCCAGGTGGGAACCATAG
>JAGBRG010000333.1 GCA_017632495.1 Spirochaetales bacterium | reverse complement strand
GCGCCCTTCTTGATATAATGACGGACGAGCAGGGGTTCAAGTTCACCTGTGGGGCGAATGTCCCGGTGGAAGCCCAGGCGGGGGAGGGCATGATTACCCTGAAACTCCCCAACAAGACGACCCACCTCACCATCTCGCATCCCGAATTCGGGCAGCTTATGTGGCGGGTGCCCGGCAGCGCAAAGCTCCACAAGAAGAATCGCTATCAGGCCGTGCTTCTTGCCGGAGATCCAACCAAGGAGTTCACCTCGCCAAAACAGTGGGTCGTGTTCAACATCAGCCCGCAGAACGTGATACTTCAGATAGATTCTGTCTCCCGGTCCGTCCGCAGCGAGGTGCAGGCATTGTATCTGCCTGTGGGCAAGCACGGCTACAAGGTTGAGGCTCCTTTCTACATGCCCGTACAGGACAGTATTGAGCTGACCCCCGACTCTCGCGCTGAGGTCAATGTCCAGCTTCAGCCTTTCTACTCCTTCCTCACTGTCAAGGCCCCTCGCCGCAGCGGTACATTATATATAGATAGCGCGCGCATACGCAAGGCCGAGGCGACCAGCTACCGCCTTGGAGAAGGCTACCACAATGTGTCCATCTTCCGCAAGGACAAATGCTGGTACGATTCGCTTCTCTTTGTCGGAAGGTCTGAAAAGAAGGTACTTGAGCTTGCGCAGTCGGATTTGTATCTCCGTCCGCGGAGTCTGGATGATCCGTTGTCGGTCAATCCGCCCAGAGAGGATTCCACCGCCGTCGATCTTCCTCCTGCCCCTGTAAAGATTACCGTCAACGATCCTGTGGCGGAAATATGGGTGGATCGAGAGTACAAGGGAATCGGCCAGTGGGAAGGGCAGCTTTCGCAGGGCTTCCACTTCGCACAGACATGTAAGGACAGCCTTTTCTCCGAGGTGACCACGGTGTGGATCAAGGATGAGTTCCCTCAGGAGATCACCCTCAAGGCTTTCGGGATGGGCTACGGCCTGCTCAATATCCACTGCAATGTCGACGGTGCAAGCATCAACATCGATGGCAGCGACTATGGGCAGACTCCCAGAATAGTCAAGCTCGACGCCTCTAAGATCTACAAGGTCGCCCTCTCCAAGGCCGGCTACAAAGACGTATAGATTTCCGTCCGCCCGAGTGGCAACAATATGGTCGACGATTATATGAAACTGAACAAAAAAAGAATATGAAAACCAGTGTAATTCAACTTCTGGACAGTGCACAGAGCCAGATGAGCGGATACGTCGCTCTTCTTGGTTACCGCTATTCCAATCTCTGTGTCAAGGCTGCCCCCGAGGCTCTGCTTTGTGTGTTCGTCGATCTCGACGGAGACAAGTATCCCATCGAGAAGGTGGCGCAGGCGAGGAATCCGGACGACCGGGAAGACCAGTTCGAGATCTATCCCAACAGCCAGGATCTGCTCAAGCCGCTCGTCAAGGCGGTCCATGACATCCATCCGGAGTTCAAAATCGAACTCAAGGATATTGATGGAGGAGATGAGGAAAAGTTTATCCTTGCAACGATGCCTGAGGTTGATGATCCCCGCTACAAGATTCTGACAGAAGCTGTCGGAGTCCTCGCTGACGTATGTGATTCTCAGCTCAAGGAGGTTTTCAATAAAACTGCTGCTCAGATTGCGCTAAAGCTGGTCGGCGCTCCCGAGGATGAGATCAATGAAGCGAAGGACGCCTTGCAGGATATCAATGACCAGGCAGACAAGATTGCAAAGGATATCCGTGGCAACAAGGAGAAGGAGATCG
>JAGBRG010000332.1 GCA_017632495.1 Spirochaetales bacterium | reverse complement strand
TCTTGTCCCTTATTCCTTCGGCCTTTGCGCCATAGCGGTGGCCATTGCATCCACTGCGGGAAACGGGTCGCCCGTCTATGCGACGCTTATCAGCTATCTGGGTGTTGCTCTGTTTTATTTTTCCGATTTCTGCATCATGAGGCGAATGGTTCGCCTTCCGCTTTTCGGTCAGATGACGGTGATGACCACCTACATTGCGGGGCAGAGTATGATTATTTTGGGAATGCTCTTGATGCAGATGTGAAAAACGCTACATCTGTGGTGAATCTAAGAATTATTAACTACACATAGTTCATTTATTTTTGTTATAATAGCAGCCGTTATGGCAGAAATGAAATCCATTTACAATGAAAGCTCGATAAAAACCATGTCCCCGCTGGAGCATATCAGGCTCAGACCAGGTATGTACATCGGACGCCTTGGAAACGGTACCCATGTAGATGACGGAATCTACGTTCTGATGAAGGAAGTCATAGACAACAGCATCGATGAATTCATCATGGGCGCCGGAAACAGAATCACCATCAGGCTTGAGGACAAGAAGGTAAGTGTCCGTGACCATGGCCGAGGAATTCCCCTTGGAAAGGTCATTGACTGTGTCTCCGAAATAAACACAGGTGCAAAGTACAACGACGATGTCTTCCAGTTCAGCGTCGGTCTGAACGGAGTGGGTACCAAGGCCGTAAACGCCCTAAGCTCCTGGTTCCACGTCAAGTCTTTCAGAGACGGAAAATTCTTCGAGGCTTTTTTCAAAAAGGGCATTCTGACATCCCAGAACGAAGGCAGCACGGACGAGCCCAACGGAACCCTTACCGAGTTCATTCCCGATGAGGAAGTTTTCGGCTCCTATTCCTTCAACGAAGATTTTATCTCCCAGAGGCTGAACAACTACTGCTATCTGAACACGGGCCTTACTCTGGACTATAACAAGCGCATCTTCAAGAGCCAGCACGGTCTTCTGGATCTTCTTGAAAAGGAAGTTCAGGACAACGGTATATACGACATAATCCACTACAGGGGCAAGATGATAGAGTTTGCCTTCACCCACACCCGTGAGTTCAGCGGCGAGACTTATTTCTCATATGTAAACGGACAGTACACAAGCGACGGAGGAACCCATCAGGCCGCATTCAAGGAAGGAATTCTTGCAGGCGTCAAGGAGTTCTTCAAAAAGTCCACCTGGGCACCTCAGGATGTCCGAGAGGGCATTGTCGGAGCCATAGCAATCAAGGTTCAGACCCCGGTGTTTGAAAGTCAGACCAAGAACAAGCTTGGCAATACCGAAGTCAGGATGCCGATCATCAACGAGGTCAAAGAGGCCATAATAGATCATCTTCACAAGAATTCTGATGTGGCGCAGCTTCTGAACCAGAAGATTCTGACCAACGAGAACATCAGAAAGAAGCTTTCCGAGGTAAAGAAGATTGCCAAGGAGAATGCCAAGAAGATTTCAATCAACATCCCCAAGCTCAAGGACTGCAAGTTCCATCTGGGACAGACAGGACCTCATGCCGATATGGGAGAAAGGTCCATGATCTTCCTTACCGAGGGAGATTCTGCATCGGGCACCCTCAACACGGCACGTGATGTAATGACACAGGCCGTATTCAGTCTCAGAGGAAAACCCTTGAACACAAACGGCATGGCCATGACGGAGATGTACAAGAACGCCGAGCTTTACAATGTCATGGCCGCTTTGGGAATAGAAAACGGAATAGAAGGGCTGAGATACTCCAAGGTC
>JAGBRG010000037.1 GCA_017632495.1 Spirochaetales bacterium | reverse complement strand
CTTTCCGTAAAATAGTCGGAATCTGCTGAAAGTCGCTCGAAAATGAGGGAAAAATCATCTGATGCATATGAATATTTATATAAGGAAAGCTGATTGAAATCACCAAGTCTTGAGATGATCGGAATTATGATTATATCAGCTCCGCTTTGAAGACACATATAGCGAAGCAGCATTCTGTCACCGGAAACAAGGACCTGAGTATCAACGGCTTTTCCGCCATAACTTACAAGCTTTACTTCAAACGGGTTTTCTGGTTTTTCAATCTCTGATTCAAGATATGCACTTTTGGCAGTTTTTATCTTGGAAGAGTCTTCGCCTTTGTATTCCTTGGATAGTTTTTCTCCGTTTTCCTTCTGAAGTTCAACTAGCTTTCGCTGCTGTTTTGCCTCTATTGTTGCTGAATCAAGAACTGCCGTCGGAAAGAAAGATTGGACATATGAGCTTATTTCAGCATTTGAAGGATAAACGAGAACGTTGAAGGCATCGCACAAGGCGATGCCGGGTATCAACATTAAAATGAAGACAAAGACGAAAGTCCGGCTCTTCAACTGTTCTGACTCCACCTGAGATATGATTCAATGAAGTTATCAATATCTCCGTCCATGACAGCCTGGATGTTACCTGTCTGCTCACCTGTTCTGGCATCCTTGACCATTGTGTAAGGCTGGAAGACGTAGCTTCTGATCTGTGAACCCCATGAGATGTCCTTCTTCTCAATTGCCTCAGCCTGATGCTCTTCTGCAAGCTTCTGGCTGTAGTAGTCATACAGACGGCTTCTGAGCATCTTGAATGCCTTGTCCTTGTTCATGATCTGAGATCTCTCATTCTGGCACTGTACGACGATTCCTGTCGGAAAGTGAGTGATTCTGACAGCTGAATCGGTCTTGTTGACGTGCTGTCCGCCAGCTCCGCCTGCTCTGTAGGTATCGATTCTGATGTCCTCAGGCTTGATTTCGATATCGATGTTGTCATCGACAATCGGCGATGCATAAACAGACGAGAATGAGGTATGACGGCGTGCGTTTGAATCAAACGGTGAGATTCTGACAAGACGATGAACTCCGGCCTCGCCTTTCAGATATCCGAAGGCATATGGTCCGTTTACCTGGATTGTCACACTCTTGTAACCGCCTTCATCTTCAAGCGTATCAAGGATTTCTGTCTTGAATTTGTGACGCTCGCACCATCTGAGATACATTCTCATGAGCATTGATGTCCAGTCGCAGGCTTCTGTTCCGCCGGCTCCGGCATGGATGGTCAGAAACAAATCTCCCTTATCGTACTTTCCGTTGAGAAGTGTCTTGAGCTTAAGAGGTCTGTATTCGTTCTCCAGTTCAAGAATCTTTTCATCAACTTCCTGGGCATAAGCCTCATTTCCGTCGTCCTCTTCCTCATATAGCTCTATGAGGTCATAGGTCTCTTCAATGTCGGCGAGGAGTTTCTCAAAAGGAAGAAGTGTGTCCTTTATGGTATTAATCTGGGCGAAAATCGAATCAGCTTTCTGCTTGTCGCCCCAAAAGTCAGGTTCAAGTGTCTGCTTTTCAAGCTCTGCGAGTTTAGATCTTAACCCTTCCGGGTCAAAGTCCCCTCCAGATTGCTTGGGATTCGGTTTTTAACTGCTCAAGGAGCGCTCTGTTCTGTAGTGTCATTATGTTTCTCCTTTCGCTTCTCTGTTCTGAATCCGATTGAAAGGCGGCAAACCTCATACGGCTCCAGAGAAAGCTGCTTTTGAATTCTCAGTTGAGTATACTCATAAAATGATTTGTCTCCAAGCCAAGTACGCGTTTTCACGTCAAAATCCGTCCTTGAAACAGGAAGGCTTTCACCAAGCACGATTGAAACTGTGAAAGGACAGCCTTTATCACTCAAAAGGATGCTCTGAGTCGTGATGCTTTCTCCGTCATCAATCTCGCCTTCCTGACATACACATTGGCACTTTACAGGCAGAGCCAGATTGATTGTATTCACATAGTCATAACCTTTGAGCTTGGTATCTGAAAGATTTTCAATCTCTACCTCAAGAATGAGGTTTGATTGTCTGAATTTATAACGCTTGGTCAATGAGACGGGAATCTTTCCGAGATTTATGGCGGGAGCCTTGGCAAAATAGTCAGTATTCTTTTTGTCCAAAGGCGTTATTTCATAAGTTTGGGATACAAGGCGGGTTTCGTTCTTATTTGCCTGAGTGGTTCCGTTTGCAATAAATGAATCTGAAAACAGTCCGTCTCCGCTGTGAAATGCCAGATCGAACAATGCCGAAGGAACAGTGTATCTGCTGATGACAGCACCCTTCTTGTTCAGATAAGTGATGCCGTTCTTGTTCATCACAAGAAGCTCTTTTACCCTGTCAAAATCAACATCGGTTTCCTCCGGAAAGGTTGCGTTGGTGATTCCGGATAATGTAGCCTCAATCTCACAGGCATGGTGGTTGATATTTCTCTGAATGGAAGGCGTTCTGTACTCGTTGGGAAAATAAAGGCTTGAACTGCTGGCCATCATCAGAAGATTGTCTATGTTCTTTCTGCCGTCTATTGTCTTCTTGGACTCTCGGATGACATCCCTGAGCATGTTAACAACTCCGTAGTTTCTGGAAAGCATGGGATTGTCATAGATTATCTGCTTGATGGATGTAGATTTTCCGATGTTGTAGTCTCGTCCGTAAAGACCTGTGGGAAGATAATGAGTCTTTCCTATTTCATTTTCCTTAATGAAGATGCTTGGAAGAGTACATTCGCCGTCAAGATTGTCGTAGATTCTCTTGTAGACTTCGCTCGAACCATCTGTTCCCATCAGCTGGTCCATATTGAGCATTATGGTGCTGATAGGTCCTTTTGTATCTTTGGAGGCTTTCTCACATTCTGAAAGATACTTTTCGAGATTGATGGTCCCGTTATACAGGTCGCTTGTTAGCTTGCTGTAGCGGTCATCTATGGGAAATATCAGAGCATCCTTTCCCATTTCATCGGTATAGAAAGGTTTTGTAGCCTCGATGCTGTTACTTATCTGGTTGTATGTGGAAATGACTGCATAATCCAGACCGCAAAGGCCTATTACAGGAATTGATGTAGGATTGAATACCTGATTGTAAAACCAAAGTCCTCTGGGCTTTCTTGAAAAATGCTTTCTTATGTAGGTTGTGGTTTTCTCAACCTGGGATGCCCTTTCGTGTGTAGGAATCAGAGAAAGGATGACATCATAGTAACTTGATGTCAGAATCTCAATCTGAGAACGTCTTGCCAGCTCGTTGATCAGCATGTTGATCTCCGGGTAGAAGGTCTCAAGATAGTCAAACTCAGCAATGCTGAGCCTGAAAAGCAGTTTTATATCCTTTATGTTGTAGACCATTGTCAACAAAGGCTTCAACTGCTTAGAGACCAAAGTTTCGAACTCCTCTTTCGAGGAGCCCGATGGAAGCTGGCTATAAACGCCCAGAATATGTTTCAAGAATTACCTCAGCGCCTTGTAATCACCTTTCTCGGACAGGCTTCCATAGCAAGTGCAGCCTGATCTTCCGGGGCATCAGGTGAAGAAACGGCAAGATTGTCCTCAACCTTGAAGAGTGCTTCAGGGAATTTGACCTGACAGATCTTACAACCTATGCAGCCGACCTCACAGACCTTACGGACATCAGCACCCTTGTCATGGCTGTTGCATGCGACAACGAACTGAGTTCTGTCTTCAATGAGCTTGATGACTCCGTTGGGACAGACCTTTGTACATTTTCCGCATCCGATGCACTTTGTTCTGTCAACCTCAAGTGTTCCGTCTTCCTTTCTGAAGATGGCATCACTGTCACAGACAGCCATACAGGAGCCCAGATGAAGACATCCGGATTTACAGCCGTTGTCACCCTTAAATAGTATGGAAGCGGCGTTACAGTCTGTAAGACCTTTGTAGTCATAGTCCTTTTTTGTCTTCTCACAGCTTCCCTTACAGAAGATGTAAGCAACCTTCTTCTCACCTACTGTGACTTCTATTCCCATGATCTTACCCATTTTCTCGGCAAGATCCTTTCCTCCTGGTGAACAGAGGCCGGGTTCGGCCTTTCCGGAGGCCACGGCGGCAGCATAGTCGGCACAACCGGCAAAACCGCATCCTCCGCAGTTTGCTCCGGGCATTATCTGCTCAAGGGCTACAAGTTTCTCATCCTTTTCAATTGCAAGCTTCTTATCTGCAATGGCAAGTCCAAGACCCAGGAGAGCACCGATTCCGGCAATTATCAGAAATGCATATAAAATCGCCATATTAACTCCCCTTATGCCAGATGAAGATTTGTAAGCAGACTGTTGTCAAAAGCCATGAAGGCCAATGCCATGATACCTGCTGAAATGAATGCGATGGGAACACCCCTAAAGCTCTTTCTGACAGGCTTCAGTTCAAGCTGCTCACGGATGTTGCTCATGAGGATGATTGCCATGGTAAATCCGATTCCTGCTGCAATTCCTGCTGCAAAGGATTCGATGAGATTGTATGACTCATCAATATTGATGATAGCAATTCCCAAAACAGCACAGTTAGTGGTAATCAGCGGAAGGAAGATTCCCAAAGCCTTGTAAAGCGATGGACTCATCTTCTTCAAAACCATCTCAACAAGCTGAACCAGAGCGGCAATAACCAGGATGAAGGCGATTGTCTGAAGGTACTGAAGTCCGAAAGGCTCCAGAAGTCCGTGATAGATGCACCAGCAGACAACGGATGCGGTTCCTGTAACGAATGTGACGGCAAGGCCCATTCCAACAGCACTTTCGCTGTTCTTGGAGACACCGATGAAAGGACAAAGTCCCAGGAACTTGACCAGGATGAAGTTGTTTATAAAGACATATGTCAGAAGGATTGCAATGATTCTCATGCTTTCACCTCCTCTGCCTTTCTGGCCTTCCTTTCGGAGTTCCAGTTGAAGAATGCCTTAAGGTAGCCCATCAGAAGAAGAGCACCTGCGGCAAGGGTCATGACACGGATAGGCCACTTGTTGAAGAACGGAACCTTGATGATTCCGTCCCAGGAACCTATGGCAAAGAATGTGATTGTTCCGGCTCCGAAGGATTCTCTGATGATTGAAATCAGAGAAAGAGCCAGTGTGAATCCGATACCCATTCCAATGGCATCCAGGGCCGAATCAATGACGGTGTTCTTGTTTGCAAAGGCCTCGGCACGTCCCAGGATGATGCAGTTTACGACTATCAGAGGAAGATAGACGCCCAAAGCTTCATAGATGCTGGGAAGATAGGCATGGAATACCATCTGGACGATTGTGACAAATGATGCGATCACAACGACATAGCACGGAATTCTGACGCTGTTTGGAATGACGTTCTTAAGAAGCGAGATGAAGATGTTGCTGAACAGAAGTACGAACAGAACACCTGCACCCATTCCTATTGCGTTGACCAGCTGGGTTGTGACTGCGAGTGTCGGACACATTCCGAGCATTATGATGAATGTCGGATTTTCCCTGAAGATTCCTTTTGTAAGTTCTTTGATGTTTGCTTTCATATCCGACTCCTCACAGTGACCTAACATAGGCTGAACCTGCGCTCAGGGCCTTTGTAATTCCGGTGAATGTGATTGTGGCTCCGCTGACAGCGGCGGCATCCACATCGCTTAGCATTGACTTGCTGGTCGGTACAGGGATGGAGGCAGAACCGGTTCCTACGAACTTGTCCATATAGCCCTTGGCCTCTGCCTTCTTTCCTACACCAGGAGTCTCGCTGTCGCTGACAAGAATCGCATTCATGACAAGTCCGTCAGTATCGAAGCTGGCGATGATTCCTAGCTCTCCGCCGTATCCGATGGAAGAAAGGCCAAGAATATAACCGCTTGTCTTACCGTTCTTGGTAAGCGGATACATGTATGTCACATAGCCGTCATCAACTGCTTTCATCTCACCGATATCCATTCCGTTGGAAACAGACTCCAGTGCTGAAAGTACCTTCTGCTCTTCATACTTTTCGATTGCCGG
>JAGBRG010000331.1 GCA_017632495.1 Spirochaetales bacterium | reverse complement strand
GCTGTAGTATCAGCAGTTGTAACTTCTTCTGTTACAACAACTTCCGGTTCAGAAGCAGTTTCGGCAGAAGCCGACTCCTGCTGGACAGACTCAGGTATTTCCTCAGCAGGAGTTATTTCGGTTTCAGGTTCAGAAACAGGTTGAAGAAGCTGCTCTACCACAGTAGTCTCAACAGATTCAGGAAGTACCTCCTGTTCTGTTTTCTTAGTGGCACATGAGACAAGAAGCAGAAGGACCAATGATAGGACCATTACATACTTTTTCATCCCGGCTATTCCTCCAACTTCATATTTCAGAACGATTTAAGAACATCGATGTGCTTTTGTGACTTCTCGATCTTCTCTTCGAACTCAGCCTTCTTACCCTTCTCCTTATCTATAGCTTCCTGCTTTGCGTTGTTAAGGAAGTTTTCATTGGAGAGTTTCTTATTTACAACATCCAAAAGAGCCTGTGTCTTCTTGATTTCAGTTTCAATCCTGGCAATCTCTTTGTCAACATCAATTGCATCTCTTACAAAGACATATGTCTCAAAACCCATACCTGCAATCGGGAATGCACCACCAACATCGACAGAAGAACTGTCATCAATTGTAAGCTCATCGGAGTTTGCAAAGACCTTAAGAAGATCAACATGGTCCTTCATAAACTTGGAAAGATCTCCTGCCTGATCAAGTCTTACAACCATTCGGAGCTTCTTCTCGGCACCAATTCCAAGCTCTGCCCTCATGTTTCTGACTCCACGGACAAGATCCTGCATAGCAACCATCATCTGGGCTTCTTTGGGGCTCTTTCTGGACTCAAGATACTCAGGGAACGAAGAAGTAATAACTTTGCCTTCCGTATTCGGAAGCTTAGACCATATCTCTTCTGTGATGAACGAAAGCATCGGATGCATCATCTTCATTGACTGGGCAAGAATGTCCATCAGAATTGAAACTATTCTATCCTTTTCTGCATCGTCTCCGCTGTACAGTGAAAGCTTGGAAGCCTCGACATACCAGTCGCAGAAATCATTCCAGAAGAAATCATAGACAGCCTGGGCTGCTTCGTTGAACTTATAAGCTTCAATTGCAGTCCTTACCTTGAGAATATTCTCGTTCAGGCTGTGATAAATCCATTTGTCAACAGCATTAAACTTGGACGGGTCAATCTTTACGAGGTTTCTTCCCTCAAGGTTCATCAAAAGATATCTTGTTGCATTCCAGATTTTATTGGCGAATCTTGATCCGAGCTTGAAGGAATCCATATCAACAAGAACATCCTGACCCTGTGTGGCAAGATAGCAGATTGTGAACTTCATGGCATCTGCGCCGTAAAGATTCACTACATCAATCGGATCTATGCCGTTTCCGAGGCTCTTTGACATCTTGCGGCCCTTTTTGTCTCTTACAAGGCCTGTGATGTAGATATCATGGAACGGAACCTTACCGTTGAACTCAAGAGAAGCCATAATCATTCTGGAAACCCAGAAGAATATGATGTCATAACCTGTGACAAGGGTGCTTGTCGGGAAGAAACGCTTGAAATCTTCAGTCTTTTCAGGCCATCCGAGTGTGCTGAACGGCCAGAGCCATGATGAAAACCAGGTATCAAGAACATCCGGATCCTGCTTTATGTTCTTGCTTGAACACTTCTCACAGCAGCACGGATCCTCGCGTTTGACCATCATGTGACCGCAGTCCTGACAATACCACACAGGGATTCTGTGTCCCCACCAGAGCTGACGGCTGATACACCAGTCACGGATGTTCTCGAGCCAGCTTGAGTATGTGTTCTCCCAGCGCTTTGGATAGAAGTGAATCTCTCCGTCACGCCAGGCCTTCAGTGCCTTGTCGGCCATGGAGCGCATTCTGACAAACCACTGCTCGCTCATGTAAGGCTCAACGGTGGTATTACATCTGTAGCAGTGTCCGACTTCATGCTTATATTCTTCACACTTAACGAGATAGCCCTGTTCTTCAAGTGTCTTTGCAACAAGGTCTCTGGCCTCTTTGGCAGGAAGACCTCTGAATTGCTCGGGGCAGACATCGTTCAGTGTTCCGTCCGGATTGAGGATGTTGATCGGCTCAAGGTTGTGTCTCTTTCCGCACTCCCAGTCGTTGGGATCGTGGGCAGGAGTGATCTTAACCATACCTGTTCCGAACTCGATTCCAACAAAGCTATCTGCGATAATAGGAATCTCACGGTCTGTGAGCGGGAGCTTGAGCATCTTTCCGACAAGGCTCTTATAGCGCTCATCGTCCGGGTTCACAGCAACGGCCTGGTCTCCGAACATGGTCTCAGGTCTTGTTGTTGCAACTGTGATGTAGCCGCTTCCGTCTGCAAACGGATATCTGACATCATAAAGATGGCCAACATCCTCCTGATGCTCAACCTCATCATCTGCCAAAGCTGTTCCGCAGTGCGGGCAATAATTGACAAGATACAGACCCTTATAGATCAGATTACGTTCGTAAAGCGATACAAATGTCTCTCTGACAGCCTTAGAAAGGCCTTCATCCATCGTAAAACGCTCACGCGACCAATCGCATGATGCTCCTATGGTCTTCAGCTGATTGACGATGATGTCATGATGCTTTTCCTTGACCTGCCAGGTTCTTTCAACGAACTTCTCGCGTCCAAGATCCTGACGTCTGAGGCCTTCCTTGGCAAGCTGGCGCTCAACGACGTTCTGAGTAGCAATTCCGGCATGGTCTGTTCCCGGAAGCCAAAGTGTCGGACGTCCGGTCATCCTGTAGTACCTTGTGAGAATATCCTGCAGCGAGTTGTTCAATGCATGTCCCATATGCAGGATTCCGGTTACGTTAGGTGGTGGCATGACAATCACAAACGGTTTTTCTTTTGAATCACATGGCTTGAAATTGCCGTCCTCAACCCACTGCTCGTAGATGCGGTTCTCAAAGTCCTTGGGATTATAGGTCTTCTCGAGTTCTATGGCTTTCATCTTAAGCTCCTCAGAACGCACATGCGCGCGTTCTTACAATAATTGTAAATCTAACTGTGTAATACTATAACAAAACACCCGTTCAAAGCAATGCAGGGATGGATTATATAAAAAGTCAGACAGAATCAAATCATTCAAATATCAAATTTATATAATTTTTGTAGCATCATCATACTTATTAAATAATTTTAAATATAGATTAATACAATTTTCATATTGTTATCATTTAAATACAAATGTATATGATATAAAAATCAAGGTGGTTTACCAGGCCTACCAAACCTATCAAACCTACCAAACCTATCACGCCTATCAAACCTATCAAGCCCAGCAAAACCTTCCAATACAGCCTACGCACAATAGCAACATTGAATAATTATCTCTGCATTTCAAAGTTTTACCAAATTACAACACATAATAATCCCAGACCACGAAGACTCCGATTGTCAATCAGCTGTGTGTTACCTGTGCGCTTGTCTGCACATGCAAGGCCAGGCGCGGCCATGAAGCCTGGCGCCTTAGGCCTTTAGGCTTGTGCAGGTTCGCAATGCACAGGTTACACATCGGCTTATTGACATGAGGATCTGCTCATGATGCACAGACAGATTCACATCCTGTGCAGAGCCTGGCGCCTCTGCTGT
>JAGBRG010000330.1 GCA_017632495.1 Spirochaetales bacterium | reverse complement strand
GCGTTCTCGGCTCCTATACCGTCGATGGATTCGATTCTCAGAAATCTGCACATCAGATCACGGATGTTGGGCTCGTCATCAACAATCAGTATCTTCATAGTTTTCCTCTTTGTGTTTTGCAGGGCAGGCTCACCTCTGCTACGGTTCCGCCGCCTTCGCGGTCATAGAGCTTGAGGCTTCCGCCACGGGACTCGACAAACTGCTTCGATATGGAAAGCCCTATTCCGCTTCCGTGTATCTTTGTGGTGAAGAACGGATCAAAGAGCTTCTCCCTTGTTCCCTCGGGAAGTCCGTTGCCCCTGTCCATGACCTTCACCGTCACCATCTTATGTTTAACGCTGATTTCAACCATCACCTGCGGGTCACGGTCCTCACAGCTTTCGGATGCATTCTTTATCAGGTTCTCAAAGACCGATCTTGCACGGTCCGGATCAAAGCTCACAACAACAGATTTGACTTCGTTTTCAATCTTGATCTCGTTTCTGAAAAGCCTTGCGATGTCGCTGATAAAGCCCACAAGCTCAATGTCCTTGGGCGTTCCGGAAGGATTTTTCAAGAACTCGCTGACACGGTTGGTCAGGTTCGTAAGCCTTGTAATCTCATGGTCCATGACATCAAGATCCGGGTGGAACTCCGACGGAAGAAGCTTACGCATAAGTGCGCTCTGGATTGTCATTGCCGACAGAGGATTCTTGATCTCATGGGTAAGCGTTCGCGCAGCGGCTCCGAGCTTTGCGAGGCTCTCGTTCTTCTGAAGCTGAATCCTGTATTTGCGGTTGTTGGTGTAGATGCTCAGGATGACCAAAAAGATTCCAAGCATGACAAAGACACCTGCGATTGCCAGAATCCATGCACGTCTGATGCTGTTGAAATAGGAAGTGCCGTCGAACTTGATGTAGATGATATCCGGAAGTTCGGACATGGCCTCATTTCCTCTGGGCTGAGGAACGTTCGACATCTCAAGAACAACATTCAGGCGCGAGAGCCTGAAGTACTCGATCTGGTTGGTATCCTCGTCAAGAAGGTAGATTCCCAAGGTGGAGTCCTGACCGGTACGTCGTCCTCGTACCAGTTTAGACAGCGGAAGAGCCGGAGGGACGTCTCCCAGGCGCTGGAAGGCCTGCCCGCTTGAGGCATAGATTCCAATGCCGGTGACTCCCTCGTCCTCCATCACGGACAGGGCCTTTGCGGTGCTGTCGTTCATTGCCATGTAGATGTTGTTGAAGGACTTTTCAGAGTCGAACTTCATCTGAAGAAGGTATTTGTCGGAAATTCCGTTGTAGATGAGGAATATGAAGACCAGAAAGATCAAATAGGCCACGGCAAGCCCGACATACACGAACGGACGTTCCTTTCCTTCGATGAACGTCCATCTGCGTTTGAAATTCTTCTGAGCTGCGGCTATGACTTTCGGGGTCTTCATGGTATTTAAGTATATTATATTCTCCGATAATGACAAATGTCCTTGAATAAAATTTTTTCTTACAATAATCTGAGTCCAACATGATTAAGAAGAAAATTGAAGACCAGGAGCTCCTCCAACACCTGGACGGGCTTCCTGAAGATGGCAGGCAAGTATCACTGCTCGCTGATGGCCAGATCCGTCTTACAGGTTTAGGCGGAACCACTATGGTGAACCAGATGCGGGCCAATTTCAACCTCGGGCTGCTTGAGACCTATATCCTCGGGCAGGCATATATCGCAGCAGGACTTATGGCCTCGTCTGTGAAAGGAAACGACCGCATCCAGCTTAACATCGATTGCGGTGGCCCTGTCGGCGGCATCTACGTCGAGTCCTGGGCATGCGGAGCCGTGCGCGGCTTTATCAAGAACAACCCCATTCCATTGGACAAACCCGTTGAAAGCAAAGACATCTCCCTTTTATATGGACCGGGCTTTATCAGCGTCACAAAACTTCTCGAGGGCAACAGAACCCCGTTTACCGGCCAGACCATGATGCAGTACGGCGACCTTGCCAAGGACCTTGCCCTTTACTACAACGAAAGTGAACAGACTCCCACCATGTTCAGCCTCGGCCTTCATTTTGACAAAGCAGGGCGCGTCATCGGAGCCGGAGGACTTTTCCTTCAGGCCATGCCAGGCTGCGCGGACGATGTCCTTGAGAAGCTTCAGAATCACAGCACAAAGCTTCCCGCTCTTGGAAAAGCAATCAGCGAGGGTAAGAGCATTAGCGATTATATTCAGGAAAACTTCTCGGATTTCGGAGTTCAGATGCTTTCATCAGAGCCTCTTGGATTCTCCTGCCCCTGCACAAGGGACCATTTCAGCACCTTTTTGGGAAGACTTCCAGAAGATGAGAAACAGGGCATCCTGGATGATGACAAGTTCCCGCTTGAGCTTGAGTGTCTGAACTGCGGCACCAAGTACAGTTTTGAAAAGGACGAAGTAAAGAACATCTTCAAAGGAGAGAAAAAATGATTTTCTTCGCATCAGCTTCCGCAAACCAGAACGACCTTGTTGAAAGAGAAGTACGCCAAAGCGGAGCCACCGACATCCAGGTCAGCTCGGGCGGCGTAGAATTCAATGCGGATCTTAGGACGGCATACCGCTTCTGCATGTGGACACGCTGTGCCACAAGACTTCTGGTTCTGGTCCACAGAACGGAAAAGCTTCAGTCAACAGACGATCTTTATGAGCACTCGCTCACTCTTCCTTGGGAAAACTGGGTGAATCCTGACAAGACATTCGCAATAACCGAGACTGTCACAGACTGCCGCTGGATAAGAAACAGCCATTTCGCATCGCTTAGATTCAAGGACGCCATTGTCGAAAGAATCAGAGGAAAGTTCAACGGAGAGCGCCCCAACGTGGACCGCGATAATCCGGATATCGTCTTTCATCTTCATGTGAACAGAAACCTCGTAAGCTGGTACGTGGACTTCGGAGGACGCGACCTTTCAAGGCGTTCCTACAGAAAGAGCCAGACACAGGCCGTCATGGGCGAGTTCATGGCTGCCTCACTTCTTTACAGAAGCGACTGGTACAGACACTTTTGTGCATTCCGAGAAGGCCAGGAGGAAGCTCCAACAATGCTGGACCCGTTCTGCGGAAGCGGAACAATCTGTATCGAGGCAGCCCTTATTGCATCAAACACAGCCCCCGGTCTTCTGAAGACAGAAAGCTTCGCCTTCTTGAAATTACCGATTCACAACGATGACCTTTGGCAGGAAACAGTAGACCAAGCCGAGGCAGAACGCTGTGAAAATAAGTGTAAGATCATCGGATGGGACATCGACAGCCGCGCAATTGAGATTTCAACAGAGAATGCAAAGCGCGCAGGAGTCGCCTCCGAAATCCAGTTTGCAGTCAAGGATTTCACAACTTGCACCGAAGAGGACCTTCCGTCTGAAAGAGGCTGCATAGTAACAGATCCTCCCTACGGAGTAAGACTTGACAGCGGCTCTGCCGCAATCAGAAGACTCTACACTTCCATAGGTCAGGTGATCTACAACGTCTTCTGCGGCTGGGATGCTGCAATCCTTTGCGGAAACAGCGAACTATTAGGCTACATTGACATGAAGCCGAACAGGACCAACACACTGATCAACGGCGGAATCGAATGTCAGGCCGCTCACTACTATGTCTTCAGCAAGGCAGAGCGAGAGCAGATGATTGAGAAGGCAAAGGCAAGACGTGCCGAGCGCCTCTCAGCTCCCCTTTCCCCAGGTGCCCAGATGGCGGCAAACCGCCTGAAGAAGAACATGGCATCCATCGGAAAGGAAATGGCAAAAGAAGGTGTGACATGCTACCGCCTCTATGATGCGGACATGCCTGAATACAGCGCCGCTATAGACATCTACGAAGGCAAATGGATCAGCCTTCAGGAGTATGCGGCTCCTTCCACCATTGACCCCGAGGATGCGAAAAGAAGGCTCGAGGAACTGGTTCTTGCCACAGAGCGCACCACAGGAATCGATTACGACAACATCTTCGTAAAGAGGCGTGAGATTCAGAAAGGCGCCAATCAGTACACCAAAAAAGGCAGTGCCTCGCACTTCTTCATTGCAAACGAGAACGGCCACAAATTCCTTGTCAACTTCACCGACTATCTTGATACAGGACTCTTTCTGGATCACAGACCGGTGAGAAAGATGATCGAGTCCATGAGCCGCGACAAGAGATTCTTGAATCTGTTCTGCTACACCGCAAGCGCCACAGTCCATGCAGCAGCAGGCGGTGCCCTTTCCACAGTCAGTGTCGATGCAAACGCAAACTACCTTGAGTGGGCCAACAAGAACATGCAGATCAACGGCTTCAATACAATGAACCACTTCTTCTACAAAGATGACTGCATCTCATTTTTAAGGGAGAACCGCGATGTCTTTGACCTGATCTTCTGTGACCCTCCGACATTCTCAAACAGCAAGGGCCGCGATGTGTTCGATGTCCAGCGCGATCACGGATACCTCATCCGCTCCTGCATGAGACACCTGGCCAGTGACGGAGTTCTGATCTTCTCCACCAACTACACCAGATTCAAGATGTTCGGTGAGCTCTTTGAGGATTTCATCGTAGAGGACATCACTGAAAGCACCATAGGCTTTGACTTTGCCCGTAACAGCAAGATTCACCGCTGCTACAAGATCAGACACAGAGTTGAAAAGGCAATGGTCATTGATGTACCCAAGAAAATCTCAAAGCGGGTCGTCAAGAAAAGCTGATGTGTTTATCTGAATGAAAACAGAGGCCGGGCGTTCTGAACTGACCCGGCCTTTCTGTTTATAAGAGCTTTGTCTTATTTTTCTTCTTTCTTTTCCGTCTTTTCAGCAAGAGCCT
>JAGBRG010000329.1 GCA_017632495.1 Spirochaetales bacterium | reverse complement strand
CTTACTTGCTTTCAAGCTCGCGCTTTCTCACAGGCTCGAGTGTCATGTAGTTTCTGTCACAGATGTAGTACTCGATGCGGTCCTCGTTGGCGGCATAGATGAGCATGTAGTTCTTCTGGACCATGAAGGAGAGGGCCAGAACCAGCTCGCAGCTGCTTTCTTTTCGGAAGCGGATAAGCTCGCTCTGCTCGGTTTCCGTGAGGTACTCGTTACGGCAGACTACTGAAAGAATCTGCTGGCCGCTTTGGCGGTTGTGCACAAGAATGTCAGGATTCAGGGCCTTTGAGGATTTGATGAGCACGGGGCAGAGGTCCACGGAATAACGGGGTTTGGAGTCGGATAGAAGGTCCTGAATATGAACTGCCAGTGCATGTGACAGCGCAAGGCGGTTTCTGCTCCAGCTGTAAAGCTCCCTGTCTTCTTTCTCCAGCAGGCAAAGTGCCTTGCTGAAAGTGTCAAAAGCCTTGATTTTGCTTCTCTTTGTGCTCATACCCAAATTGTATCAGTAATCCACTCAGTATTGAAGAACAAATTGTGTAGTGATAAAATCCATTACCGAAATAAGGGAGTTTCTTATGAACTTTGATCAGCGTACAGTTACATGCGGGCAGCTCAGAGCTGCAGACGCAGGAAAGACCGTTGTCCTCAACGGTTGGGTACACCGTGACAGAAACCACGGAGCACTTCACTTCATCAATCTCAGAGACAGATACGGAATAACTCAGGTCGTCGTCGACGATGATGCAAGCGAGGAGCTGCAGAAGACAGCCTCAGAGCTGAAGATGGAATACTGCATTGCAGTGACGGGTCTTGTCAGACTCCGCCCGCAGAACATGATCAACTCCGATATGGACACAGGAGAGGTCGAGGTCAAGGCCGAGAAGATTGAAATCCTCTCACGCTGCGCAACCCTTCCGTTTGTCATCGACGGAGACCAGGTTGTGAACGAGGACCTGAGACTCAAGTACAGGTTCCTGGACCTGAGAAGCAGCGGCATGCAGAGCCGCATCAAGTTGAGACACGAGTTCATCAAGGCCATCCGCGACTACCTCTGCGACGAGGGCTTCTATGAGATCGAAACTCCGACTCTCATCAGATCCACGCCCGAAGGAGCCCGTGACTTCCTTGTTCCTTCAAGAAAATATCCCGGAAAGTTCTATGCACTTCCTCAGAGCCCTCAGCTTTACAAGCAGCTTCTGATGGTCAGCGGCTTTGACAAGTACTTCCAGATTGCCCGCTGCTACAGAGACGAGGACTCCAGAGGCGACAGACAGCTTGAGTTCACCCAGCTGGACCTTGAGATGAGCTTTGTTAAGCGCGACGATGTTCTTGGCCTTATGGAAAGGCTCTTCGGCTACGTCTTCAAGCGCGTCATGAACTACGAACTTCCCGCTCACTTCAGAAGAATCGACTACTTCGATGCCATGAACACCTACGGCTGTGACAAGCCCGATCTCAGATTCGGTTGTGAGATCAAGGACATTGCATCCGTTGTCCAGAAGTCCACATTCGACGCCTACAAGGAAATTCTTGCCAACAAGGGCTCTGTTAAGGCACTGGTTGCCCCCAAGACAGAGGGCTTTGACTTTACAAGAAAGTATCTGGACGAGGTCGGCGAGGCTGCCAAGGTCTACGGCGCCAAGTTCGTCCCGTTCATCAAAGTCGGTGCAGACAACGCACTTTCAGGCAGCGCCGCCAAGTTCTTCGTTGGCCTTGAAGCAGAGCTTTGCAGCCTGCTTGGTGCCAAGGAAGGCGATGTGATCTTCATGGTCGCCCACGAGTCCTGGAAGAAGTGCTGTGCCTCAGCCGGTGCAATCAGAACCAAACTCGGAAAGGACCTGAACCTGATCCGCCCGGGCTTCGAGTTCTGCTGGATCGTCGACTTCCCGCTGTTTGAGTACAACGAGGACGAAGGCCACTGGGAGGCCGCACACCACATGTTCAGCATGCCTCAGGCCAAGTACATCCCGACCCTTGAGGAGAATCCCGGCGAGGTTCGCGGAGATCTGTACGACATGGTCGTAAACGGCTATGAGTGTGCATCCGGTTCAATCAGAATCCACGACATAGAGCTTCAGAAGAGAATCTTCCGCATCTGCAACTTCTCGGACGAAGAGGCAGAAAAGAAGTTCGGCTTCCTGCTCAATGCATTCAAGTTCGGACCGCCACCACACGGAGGAATCGCTCCCGGCATCGACCGTCTGGTCATGATCATGAGTGACCAGAACTCGATCCGCGAGGCAATTGCCTTCCCGAAGAACAGCTTCGCAGTCTCGCCGATGGATGACAGCCCGAATGATGTTGACCAGAAGCAGCTGGACGAACTGAAGATCTACTTCAAGCTGGACAAGTGAATATCCGAGCAAATACGGCGTCAATCACTCGTGCCGTGCAAATAGCACTGTCACTCGTTCGCTCCTAGTTTTTGCTTCGGCTATTGACATGTTAGGATGATGATAATGGGAAGTCTATATATTGTTGCCACACCGATAGGAAATCTCGATGACATCACTCTCAGGGCCATAAAGACCTTGCGTGAAGCCCCCGTGATTGCCTGTGAGGATACGCGACACACCCAGATGCTTCTCAATCACCTGGATATCACAGGAAAGCGCCTCATTGCCTGCCATGCGCACAATGAGGCAGCCTCCAGCCAAGGCATTGTGGGCCTACTGTCTCAGGGCCTTGATGTTGCCTACTGCTCTGACGCAGGAACCCCCGGTGTCAGTGACCCGGGAAGCCGCCTTGTCCGTGCCGTTCGCGAAGCAGGCTTTACAGTCGTTCCCATCCCGGGAGCCAGCGCCTCCGTCACCTTGATTTCCGCAAGCGGCCTTAATGGCAAGACCTTCACCTTCGAGGGCTTTTTGTCCCCCAAAAGCGGGCGCAGAAAAACCCGCCTCAAAGAACTTCTGT
>JAGBRG010000328.1 GCA_017632495.1 Spirochaetales bacterium | reverse complement strand
CTCATGGGAACAGCTGACGGACGCTGCCGTGAGGAGGCACAACGCATCCTGAACAATGACCTATCCTATCTCCTCTAATACCATTGCCAACCCCTTGTTGGTTGACCTGTTAAGCGTCCTGTCTTCATGCTTCAATAAAGCAAGAAATGATTTCTTTGTCATTGGGGCTGCGTCAAGGGATATTCTCCGGCTCTATTTGGAAGCAGAGCCTTCCCCCAGACGGACAAGGGATCTGGATATCGCCATTGCTGTTGACAGCTGGGATGATTTCTATGAAATCTCTGAGATGCTCATTCAAAACGGTTTCAGGAAAGACAGCCATATGAAGCAACGTTTCTATTTTGGGGCTGAGAAAGGGGCCGATTATGAACTGGATGTCGTTCCCTTCGGAGGAGTGACTGCCCCAGGGGAAAAGATTTACTGGCCGCCAGAGGAGAGCCCGATGATGTCCGTCAAAGGTTTTGCTTCTGTTCTCAAGGACTGCGTGGATGTCGTGGTGGATAATGCATTCAGTTTTAAGATTCCATCTGCGCCCGCTTTCTTTGTTTTGAAGTTTGATGCATGGCTTGACCGCCACCTTCTCAATGACAAAGATGCCAAGGACATGTCCTTTATTCTGGCCAACTATTATCTTCATGAGATAACCAGCCCTGCATACCTTGAAGTCCTGGATGTACTCCCGGACCCCTTTGAACCATTTGTAGCCGGGGCCTACATGATAGCAAAAGATATCATCCCGCTTCTTGGAAAGGATGTTTTACACTCTTATGTTTCTGATATTGAAGACGAACTGGCCAGGGGTGAGCAAAGCCAGCTCCTCACACAGAGTATGGGGCCGGAATACGGATATGATATTGTCCGTGATGCCTGGACTATGATAGCAAATGTATTTAAAACAGCGGCAATGGAATGATTCATCATAGCGAAAACAGCCAAAAGGGACAGTTTCCCGTAAACGAAGACAGGCTTCTGGTCAAGAGGCTGTCCAATGACAGCATTCTTGCCGTAATGGCTGACGGAATGGGTGGGCTTGACCATGGAGAAATCGCGGCCGAGATTGCCGCCCGGCAAATTGTTTTCTCTTTGGAAGAAAAGACAATCCTCAATAAGACAGATATTTACCAGGCGCTGCTTTCAGCCGATGAAGCCATTGAACAGGAATCACTACGGCGCGGAATGAAAATGGGATGCGCTATTGCAATTGTCTGCATCCAAAACTGTCAGATGCTCTTTGTAAGTCTGGGTAATATACGTATCTCATCCTGCGACGAACATGGTACAACGATGGAGTCCTTTGCAAAAGACAGTTCGTTCACAGACCCCTTGGGCGGTTCTTATCTCACTGACTGTATTCGCGGCAGAGGATTCCGGGAAGCACCCAGTGTAGAGGAAGTTAAACTACCCGAAGCCTTTCACATTAGAATTTGCACCGACGGTTTCTACAACCCAGACAGCAAAGATGATTCTTCCGTAATAGATATCTTTAGAAAGCCCGATTAGACAGCATCCACAGGAGGTGGAGAGGAAGGGAGAGCAGCGGAGCCCTGCGGGTCCGTTCCTCTCTCTTTTGTTGTATAGCCTCGCCGGTTATTCGGGAGGCTCAGAAGCCTAGCTTTCCGTCAGGAATTCTTCTGGGAGCGTGACTTCCGCAGCTGTCAGGAATGCTCTGACATCGGCATTGGAGCCGTCATCTGTGCAGATGGCCGCCACGTCAACGATGAGTGTGCAGAGCTGGT
>JAGBRG010000327.1 GCA_017632495.1 Spirochaetales bacterium | reverse complement strand
CTTAATGGTGATTTGGGCATCATAACCACCTTGCTACTTTCAGCTCATGCTGAGATATAAAAAGCAACAGGCTTTTTTTGTGGAAAAGATGAGGGTGTGTCAAAATAGGCACATCCTCTTATTCTTTTCTCGTAATGGTGGCCTAAGATTCATTTTATCTCTATGCCACCATTTTTATGATATTGGTGTTATGTTGTGGTAAGAAGCGCCATATTGGCTTATTTAAGGCGGTATAAGGCGTAAAAGAGGCGTTATCGTCGGTCTTATATCCTGTATTTCGCAGTTTCGCAGCCATTTTCTTGATGTTGAAGGCAATGGCGAAGAAGGCAAAGTCCATAGTGATCTTGTCTTTGCCGAAGTGGCGGAACCTTTTGTATCCCATGTTGTATTTCATCTGTCCGAAGACCGCCTCCGGTTCTATCGGCCGTTTGGAGCGATGTTCAAGCCCCTTCTCTGATGTCAGCCTCTGCCGGGCTTTCCGTTTGTATTGCATGAGCCGGTGGTTTACCTCTATCTCCCGCCTGCCCTGCTTGCTTTTGTAACATCCCCATCGGAGTGGGCATCCTTTGCAGTTTCCTGCCCTGTAGACTGTACTTTCCGTCCGGTATCCGCTGCCTGTCTTTCCGTGTCTCACTCCGATGGGCTCCATGTGCTGACCCATCGGACAGACGAAGTAGTCCTCTTCAGCGTTGTAGTACAGGTTCTCTATGCGGAAGATGTCGTTTCGGAATGCCCGTTTCTGCTCCTTATGGAAATAGTTGTACTTGACGTACGCCTCAATGCCGTTTGTCTCCATGAAAGAGTAGTTCTCCTCGCTTCCGTAACCCGAGTCGGCACAGGCCTCTTTTGCAAGATGCCCGTATCTGTTGGAGAAGGACTGCAGGAAAGGTATCATTGTGAGCGTGTCGGTAGGATTGTGGAAGAAGCCGAAGTCCGTGATGAACTGGTTCTCCGTCCCGATCTGCAGGTTGTAGCCAGGCTTGGTCTGACCGTTGTTCATCGCGTCCTCCTTCATCCTCATGAATGTGGCGTCATTGTCTGTCTTGCTGTATGAGTTGCGCTCACCCAATGTCTCAAGGTGGGTGTCATACTCGGAGAGTTTGTCACACATCTGCTCCAACCGCTTGACTTGTTTCTTCTTCTCACGGACCGCCTTCTTCTCCTCCTTGCTCCTTGGGGCAGGCTGTTCCGAGAGGGACTGACGCAGCTCGTCCGCAATCTCTGTCAGTGTCTCAGGGGTAAAGCTCACGGATTCTTCTGCTGCCGACTTGTCCTGGCCGATGGCATCGTCAACCTGACTCAGCAGGACCTTTATCTTCTCCATCAGCCTGGCGCGGTTCTTCTCGACTGTCTTGCGCCACACGAAGGTGTATTTGTTGGCTTTAGACTCTATCTTCGTTCCGTCAATGTATTCCACGTCCAGGGTCACCAAACCCTTGGCGGAAAGCAGAAGCACAAGCTGGGTGAAAACGTTGTTTATCTCGCTCTTCACACGGTTGCGGAAACGGTTGACCGTTATGAAGTCCGGTTGCTCGTAGCCTGCCAGCCAGATGAAGTGTACGTCACGCTTCAGTGCCTTCTCTATCTTGCGGCAGGAGTATATGTTGTTCATATAGGCATACAGGACAACCTTCAGCAGCATCTTCGGGTCGTATGGACTGCGGCCGCGCTCTTTATACAACCTGCGGAAAGAGGACAGGTCGAGGTGCTCTATTATGTTACTGATTAAGCGGACCGGATCGTTTTCAGATATGTCCTTGTCGATTCTTTGTGGAAAAAGAACCGTCTGATTTGGTGAATACGGACGAAAATGGTATCTTTGCATAACTTGAATTTTGATGTCATAAAGTTACGAAAAATTTATGACATAGCAAAGCCCTGGCTTGAGAAAGTCGGGGCTTTGCGTAAAAAAATGAGGATGTGCCTATTTTGACACACCCTCATATGGGGACGTTTGGTTTGAGAAACGGGCTGGCTACATGTAACGTTTTCGTCCTGTGATCCATTCATCGATGTATCTTCCATCGATTTTACTCATACCGAGTGTCTGATATCCAGAGAGCCCATTTAGTTTGAAGTTGAGGACTGTAAGCAGTCCGAGTTTCATGAGGATGTTTATGTACTTGATTAAAGGTGACATAAACTCCGGGAACGCCATGCTTAGTAGTACAGAGAAGAAGGCTGTAGAGACGTAAATCCATACTCCGATGCTTTTTTTCCTTAGAATCATGATTAGCGCGATGATGTCAGCGATGATGAGTATGACTCTGAGGAACGTGCATAGCATGTGAATACTGAGATGTGGATTCTTAAGCCCAAGGACGATGTCAACGATGAGCGCAACCGCAGAATAAGCTATCATAATCCAGACATAAATCTTGATGTTGACCGACAGCTCTTGCTTATAATCTCTTTGGTTTTCCAGGTCCATGGAGTAGCTTTCAGCATCAATCAGTTGCTCATCATGGAAGCCACATTCCTGTTG
>JAGBRG010000326.1 GCA_017632495.1 Spirochaetales bacterium | reverse complement strand
GAAGGAGATTCTCAGAGATCCCCTCACCGTGTTCTTCGGCCTTGGCTTTCCTCTTGTCGTACTTCTTCTGTTGTCGCTGATTCAGGCAAACATCCCGGTACCGATGTTTGAAATCCAGCACCTGGCACCTGGAATTACGGTCTTTGGCCTTGCGTTCATGACGCTCTTTTCTGCCCAGATGATTTCCCATGACAGAAACAGCGCCCTTCTTACAAGGCTCTACACAACACCGCTTAAGGCACATGAATTCATCATGGGCTACACCCTGCCGATTTTGCCCATAGCAGTTGCCCAGACAGTGATCTGTTACATCGTAGCCCTCCTTCTGGGTCTGAAGCTGAACATCAATCTTCTGTGGGCAATCCTTATGAACATCATCCCGTCGGTCTTCTACATTGCCTTAGGCCTTCTCTGCGGAAGTGCAATGAACGAAAAGCAGGTCGGAGGCATCTGCGGAGCCCTTCTTACAAACCTCTCGGCATGGCTTTCAGGAATCTGGTTCGATGTAGCAATGCTCGGAAAGGCAATCGGTTCTTTTGCCAACGCCCTGCCCTTCATCCATGCCGTTGAACTTGAAAGAGCAGTCCTTATCGGAGACATGAAAGCCGCCCTGCCCCATCTCTGGTGGGTCCTGGGCTACACCATTGTCACAATGGCCGTCTCCGTCTATGTCTTCCTCCGCCAGATGAAGCGCCAGTGATCACAACCCAGCAACCAGTTTCTGGATCTGGTGATTACCGTAAAAATTCCAATTTTCGTCGATTTTACTGTAATTTGCAGTAAAATCGACATTTTTTTGAAATTTTACGGTATTTGCTCACAGCCCCAGACTCCCCAGACACGCCCAAGCACAAAAAAAAGCTGCCGTGGGAGACCCACAGCAGCCATTTAAATAATTCGGGTAAAGGTCAAGGAGCCAGCGCGGGACAGTGCTCTATGCACGGCCCAAGCGCAGCGACGCAGAGATTGACCCGAATATCAGCCTTTTCTTGACTCAAAGACCGCAGCACCACCGAGGAAGTACTTGGACAGTGTGAAGAACAGGATGAACATAGGAATTGAGGCCAGAAGGGCACATGCCATAAGAGCACCTTCATCGGTCTGCTTTTCCTCCGCGAAACCTGAGATGTACAGCGGCAGAGTCTTGAGCTTCTCGGCCTGAGCACAGAGCATCGGCCAAAGCAGGTTATCCCACTGGTTTCTGAATGACAGGATTCCCAAAGTCGCAACAACCGGAGTGGAGTTCGGAAGAACGATTCTCAGGAAGATGTTGAACTCTCCGAGACCGTCTACACGGGAAGCATCAAGATACTCGGATGGGAAGGTCAGAAGGTACTGACGCATCTGGAAGACTCCGAATGCGCTGATGGCAAACGGAATGATCAGACCGGGCAGTGTGTTCATGATACCCAGCATCTTGGAAACCATGTACAACGGAATCATGATGGCCTCGAACGGAATCATCATAGTGGACATGATTGCCATGAAGACAACGTTTCTGCCCTTGAATTTGAACTTTGCAAGACCGTAGCCGCACAGAGCCGAGAAGAAGACCGTGGTTGCGGCACAAGTGATTGCAACAACCAGGGAGTTCAGCATGGATCTGAAGAAAATGTTGTTATTGTTGTTTCCGCGGATTGCCTTGATGAAGTTCGTAAAGAACGTCCTGGTGGGTGAAGAGAAGTAGTCCTTGCTCGGAATCCAGTTGAACGGCATGGCCATGATCTGCCTTGCATCCATGAAGGAAGCAACCAACATGAACAGAATCGGCAGGATGACAAAGGCGACGATAAGAATGAGGAAGATATAGGTGATGACCTCACCGGCCTTCACTTTTCCGACATAAGAATTATTCATACCGCACCTCCATCAATATTCAACATCATCACCGCCCTTCTGTGTAGCGAACTGGAAGTACGTGAAGAACAGCATGATGAAGAACAGGATGATTGACATGGCACTTGCCCTGCCAAGATATCCGTTACGGATACCGGTGTAGAAGATGTTCATTGTGATGACATCGATCGGCTTTCTGGCAGTACCGCCTACGACGAACATGTACTGCGTACTGAACGTCTTGAGACACTGCAACATGGCCATGATTGAAACCAGCATTACTGTCGGCTTCAGAAGAGGAAGAGTAATCTTCCAGAATGTGTGCCATCTTGAGGAACCGTCAACGATTGCAGCCTCGTAGATTGTAGGCGGAATCGATGCAAGTCCTGTGATGAACAGAATGGCGAAATAACCGATGTATTTCCAGAAGTAGACGATGATGGTAGAAGCCATCAGCATGCTGTTGTCTGTCAGCCATTTGTAGTCTTTTCCGGTTGTGAACATGATGAAGTTCGACATCTGGTTGATAAGACCTGTCGGCTGGAACATGATTCTCCAGATTGTCGCAGCGACAACTGATGAAAGAACAGCCGGAATATAGTATGAAAGCTCGAAGAACTTCTTGTGTCCGGGCTTTCTGAGTTGCATGATCAGAACCGCCAGAAGAAGGGATACAACAACCATCGGAAT
>JAGBRG010000325.1 GCA_017632495.1 Spirochaetales bacterium | reverse complement strand
TTGGACACGCGTCAACGCCTTCCACATGGACGAGTACGTCGGAATCTCAATCGACAAGCCTCAGTCCTTCAGAAACTATCTGAACACCCATATCTTCAGCAGAAAGCCCTTCAAGAGCGTGAATCTGATCAACGCAGACGGACCCGATGCGGAAAAAACGGCATCGGACTATGCAAAGCTTCTTAAATCAAAGGGTCTTGATCTGATAGTTTTAGGTATCGGTGAGACAGGGCACATTGCATTCAATGACCCGCCAGATGCCCGCTTCGATGAGCCGAAGCTTGCCAAGGTCATCGAACTCGGAGAGGTCTCCAGAATGCAGCAGGTCCATGACGGATGCTTTAAGACTATCGATGAAGTTCCCAAACAGGCCATCACCGTAACGATTCCTGCCTTTGTTTCGGCATCATGTCTTCATTGTGTGGTGCCAGGTCCTACAAAGAGCAAGGCGGTAAAGGCGACTTTGGAAGGTCCTGTTTCCGAAGCATGTCCTGCATCTGTTTTGAGAAATCATCCGAATGCTCACCTATATCTGGACAACGACAGTGCAGCACTTCTGAGCAAAAGAAATCCGGAGGCATAGGGTGTTTGAGTTCAAAGGTCTCAATGTTCTTGATTCAAAGAGCTACAGCATTGTTGTTGAAGACGGCATCATTACCAGCCTGACAGAGTGTCATGACGCCCCAAAGGGAAGCTTTTTCTGCCCAGGTGGTCTGATTGACACCCAGGTCAACGGATGTCTTGGCTACAATTACACAGGAGAAGACCTTTCCGTTGATCAGGTCAGGCAGATCTGCATGGAGCTTGCAAGACACGGTACTCTTCAGCATTTTGCCACCATAATCACAAGTCCGAAAGAGCGTATCTTAAAGAGCCTTGATACTCTGGTTCGCGCAATTGAAGAAGATGACTTTGTAAGGCGAAGCATCACCGGAATCCATATCGAAGGAAACTTCATTTCCCGCCTTGACGGCCCTAGGGGTGCTCATAACCTATCCTATGTCAGAGATGCAAGCATTGAGGAGTTTGACCTCTGGTATGAGCATTCAAAAGGCTATCTTAAGTACATCACAATCGGAGCTGAGTCAAACGGAGCAGAGGCTCTGATAAGGCATGCCGTGAAAAAAGGCGTTGTGGTCTCAATCGGCCACACCGGTGCAACCAGAGAACAGATAGACAAGGCGGCGGAGGCCGGGGCAACGGCATCCACACATCTTGGAAACGGGGTATTTGCCAAACTTGACAGGTTTGAAAACCCAATCTGGCCGCAGTTGAGAAATCAGAAGTTCACTGTGGGCCTTATTGCTGACGGAGATCACGTCACACCGGATCTTGTCTGGGTGATTTCAAGGTGTAAGGACAGTGACCACATAATCTTGGTTTCGGATCTTCATCACTGCGCAGGCCTTGAGCCCGGACGTCGAATGGACGGACCGCTTGAGATAGAAATCTTTAAGGATGCAGCCGTTCGTGTTGCAGGAACTCCGTACCTTGCAGGAGCCGGGGTTCACCTTCTCAGGTGCACATATAACTATGCCCGATTCTCACAGACAGACCCTGTTCAGGCCTTTAAACTCAGTACAATCAATCCGATTCGGAAATACAACCTTGATCCAGAAAGGGCCGTTTTAAAGGTCGGAAAGAAGGCCGAGTTTATCGCATTTAAAGAAACAGACAAAGGTTATGATCTTCAGGCTGTCTATGCTGACGGCAAGAATGTCTTATAAAGGGGAGAAAAGACATGAAGCTTCTTATCATCGGTGGAACCGGAAATATTAGCCGGGAGATAACAAGACAGGCTGTGAAGCTTGGTCATGAGGTGACTCTCTTCAACCGCGGAACACGTAAGGATGCTGACACAAGCGGTGCAAAAAGAATAATCACCGGTGACAGAACTGTCCCCGGGGAGCTGGAAGCAAAGCTCAAGGGCCTTGAGTTTGATGCGGTAGTGGACATGATATCGTTCAACGAAAACGATGCCAAAACCACACTTGATGCAATAGACGGGAAAGCCTGCCATATCATCTTCACTTCCAGCTGCGCAGTTTACAACACCCCGGATAGGATGCTTCCTATTTCTGAGGATACTGCAACACTCAGAACGGACGATTCTTTCCCATACGGCTATCATAAGGCCAATATGGAGCGATATATCCGTAGCCGCAAAACAAAGGCCCAGATTACCATCATAAGGCCATCTTTGACATTCGGAGTGGGTTGTCAGAA
>JAGBRG010000324.1 GCA_017632495.1 Spirochaetales bacterium | reverse complement strand
CGGTTGTAGTAATACTTTTTCCCCTTCCTGGTGGTAAAAATAACCCTGCGGGCCTCATCGATTGTTCCCTTCTTCAGCTGGTCAATCTGGATGATTGTCGCATAGGTGAGAATCAGGTTGCCGACAACAAACATCGCCAGCACTCCCCAGAAGATATTAAAGACTCTGGATCCGTAAAGCTCCGTCTCAGGAAGCGTTGCCGCAATGACGACTCTTTTTCCGAACACGGAGGACGAATATATCTTTGTCACACAGTAGTACTCTGTGCCGCAGATTTCCTGAAGACCGGAGTATCCGTCCACAAGTATTTCATCGGTCAACCCCGTTTTCTTATAGTTCTCACCTGTCAGATCAAGGCCTTCTTCATTCCTGAAGAAGGTGAAATCTCCTGTTTTCGGATCAAGAGAGAAGACAAAACCGTTTCCCACACCTACCGACTCAAGGACATCGGCCATATTGGTCAGGCCTGAGATATCAGCTTCCATCTGTGCGGCATCGGCCATGGCAACCAGAAAGTATCCGCTAAAATTACCATTTTCGTCCTTTATCGGAGTACTGTAGTAATAGCCGTCATTGGTCGTACCGTCTTCTGCCTTGATAAATACCTGAATAGGTTTGATTTCAGGAGTCCCGTCCGCCAGAAGCCTGTAGGTTCCTTCCCAACCTTCTATGGCTTTGGTGATTCCATCAAACTGAACAACTGTAAATATTCCGGCAGCATTATTCTTGGCCCTGACGATGTTAATATTCTGATTTGTTCCCACCCTCTTGTAGAAATCCGCATCATCGGTGAGAAGAAGATTTCCGAGCGTATCGATAATCATCATCGAATACATTCCGGTCTTGGATGACAGAGCCTTAAGGGCAGCCGAACCGGAAGCAGCATCAGTTGCCTGCTGCAGTTCCTTGAAGGCGCCGGACTCCAGAAAAAGTCCTACAAGACGTACGGATATCTGGTTAGCACTGTGGAATCTCTTTGTAAGGGCCTCGACACTTTTGGTATGGGAATCCAGGTCCTCAGTCACTTCATCGAGAAGAGGAACAAGACTCATATTCTTCTGATATTCAGCCTGCCCTTTTGTCTGCATGTAATAAAGAACAACGACCATCAGCGCAAGAGTCACGAAAATAGTGATCACGTAACGAACGAGTTTTCTGGTCAGCAGATTCTTCTTTTTCTTTGTCTCTTCAGCCATGTCTCTCTCCACGAAGTACTAACCCAAATCACGAAAATAATAACATAGCGTGTGTTAGTCATAAAAGATTTTTTGTTTGCCTTGCGGATATTTCGGGGATTATAATCGAATGCTATGAAAAAAAAGGCATTTTTTGAAACCACACAGGACGGCCTCAGCTCGGCAGTTGAGTTTGTCCAGCACAGCTTGGAAGAAATCGGAATCACTTCAAAAGAAGCAATCAAGGGCACCCTTGTCTCAGAAGAGGCCATAGGAAGCCTCATATCACACTGTGACGGCGAGACAAACCTGTCGATCACTGTAAACCACCTCTTCGGCGACATCACCGTTGAGATGTCGACTTCAGGAACCGAGTATTCCCTTTCGGACGACATGGCCAGCGCATCATTGTCCATGGATGACGACATAGGCCCCCAGACCCAGGAAACGATACAGAACATCTTCCTGCGCTCTCTTGCCAAGGACCTGAAGTACCGACACAGAAACGGCGTGAACTACATCCGCGTCACCCTGGTCAAATCAAAGCAGGCATTCTTATACAAAACCATAAGCTGTCTGCTTGGCGCCATCTTAATCGGAGTACTTCTTTCCATCTTTGCTCCTCAGTCTTTCAATGACATTCTGGACGACTATATCTTAAGCCCGGTCAAGACCGTCTACATCAACATCCTGAAGATGATAGTTGCACCTCTGGTATTCTTCTCCATTGTCTCCTGCATCTCAGGGTTCTCAAACCTTTCGGATCTGGGCAAGATAGGAGGAAGGTCAATAGGCCTTTATTTCTTCACAACCCTTGTTGCGGTTGCGATAGGAATATTTTCGTTCTATCTATTCAAACCCGGGTCAGAGGCCCTGTCTTCTGCCGTAACCGCTACAGCCGCCAAAGGTGCCGGTGCATCCTTCTCCATCAAGGAGATGCTGATCAACATGGCACCTTCAAACTTCATAAAGCCGTTTCTGAACGATGACATGCCACAGCTGATTGTCCTTGCAGTCCTCTGCGGCATAGCCACAGGCCTTATCGGACAGTATTCGTCGGTTCTGCAGTCAATCTTCAGATCCTTCAATGAAATGTTCATGAAAATCGCAGGTATCCTCATAGGCTTCATGCCCATCGCGGTTTTCTGCTCCGCAGCATCGATGATTCTGGACCTGGGAGTTCAGACTCTGATTTCCATCATGAACATGTTCGCAACCTTCCTGTTCGGCCTTGTCTGCATGATGGTGGTCTACTGCATCCTGATCATAGTCTTAGGAAGGCTAAGCCCGATCCCGTTCATAAGAAAATACTCTCCTGTCATGCTTCAGGTCTTCTCAATCGCATCCAGCAATGCGGCCATTCCTATCAACATGTCCTTCTGCGAGAGCAAGCTCGGCGTGGACAGCAAGGTCTACAGCCTCTCCATTCCGCTCGGGTCTACCCTCAACATGAACGGAACCTGCATTCAGCTTGCCGTCTTTGCCCTGGCCCTTGCAAAGGTCTACGGAGTCCCGGTCTCAGGAGAAAGCCTCATCACCATGGCGATTCTGACCATCATCCTGTCCATGGGAGCCCCCGGCATGCCTGGCGGAGGTGTCATCTGCCTGTCCGTTCTTCTTGAGCAGCTCCATGTTCCGACCGAGGCCGTCACGCTGGTCATGGGAATCGGCCCTATTCTGGGAATGTTCCTTTGCATGAGCAACTGCCTGGGCGATGTCGTTGTCGCCACCATCGTGGCCAGACAGACCAACAAACTGGATCTGGAAACCTACAAGAGCAGGTAGCGGCCTGAATCAACAATTGAATTGCAAAACACAGATTCAAACTGTATCTTATATCTGTAAGGAGACAAAAAATGGAATATTGTTCAAAGATTGTTTTGATTGAAAATGATGCTGAAGTCATCGGAGCTGAGGCACTGGAACTTGTTAATCTTATCGACACTGAGAAGTCCATCGAGGATGCTGCCAAGACACTTAAGATCAGCAAGGCCAAGGCTCACAAGTACATCAAGGCTATTGCAAAGCACATCGGACAGCCTGCAATCGTAAAGTCAAGAAAAGGTGCTGACAACTACAACGTCCACATTTCTCCTGCATGCAGAGACTTTGTCGGAAAGTATGCTAAGTTCCTTAAAAAGAACGAGGACGCAATCAAAAAGAATTACGATCTGATCTTCGGTTGATTTCAGAACAATTCATCATAGAGCCGGCACATCTGCCGGCTTTTTTTGTCAGTGATGATAGAAGTGCTGTTTCTTCTGTCGCTCAAGCTCCTGGGCCTTTTTCTCGGAATATCTGTAGCTTGAGAGGTCTAGAAGAATCCTGCCCTCGGATTCCTCGAACAGGGTATTTTTGATCTGATAAGGATAGGACTCGTTGCCCTTCATGGCACCGCGGTGGATGCTGCTGATAATCTCCTCGATCTGAGTCTGGCAGTATTCGGGAATTGACGGGTTTCTGTCGATGTAGACGGAAAGCGGAATGTTCTCGCGGTATTTGTT
>JAGBRG010000323.1 GCA_017632495.1 Spirochaetales bacterium | reverse complement strand
TGAAATGGTGTCTTTGGCGCACTCGGCCTACCCCGTTTCGGCCTGGAATTAAGTTATTTCTTTCTGAATACAATCAGCTTTCCAATGAGGTAATTCATGATTCCCACGATGATGGATGCGGTCCATTTCATGGGAACGGCAGGCCAGTCCATAAGACTGACTGTAACGTACATGAAACCTATGTTGAACAAGATGGTCAGAATCCTTAGAGAGAAGAACTCGGCCATCTCCTTTATCACATTTTTCACACTCCAGTTGCAGCTTTTGTACACCATGGTCTTGTTGGTGAAAAAGCAGAACACAAGCGTGATTACCGCACTAATTGTGGCAGACGGAACGTTCGGAATTCCTATTTTTCGGTAGCAGAGCCAGTACAGAAAGGCATCCAGCACCGTGGCAAGAAACCCGAATATGGTATAGAGGACGAATGTTCCGTATTTTTTCCAAAGCCTGCTCTCAGTCATACGCCTTCATCTATCCTATCATGTTGAATCAGAAAAACAAACTGAATATACTTTCCGAGGAGAGGAAGAGATGAAAGCAATTTGCATTGAAAAACCATGGTCAGTCGAAGTCAAAGAGGTTGAGCGCGTTGAGCCCAACTATGAGGAATCCGTCATCAAAGTCCACGCCGCAGGAATCTGCGGAAGCGATCTTGGAGCATACAGAGGGACGAACAACATCGTCTCATACCCAAGAATCATCGGTCACGAGATTGCAGGTGAAGTCATCTCCGTAGGCACCAAGAACCCCAACAACATCAAGGTCGGAGACCGCGTGGTCATTGACCCTTACACATACTGCGGCCACTGCTATCCGTGCTCTATCGGAAAGCGCAACTGCTGCCGCAACATCAAGGTCCGCGGCGTTCACATCGACGGCGGCATGTGTGAGTATTTCACCCACTACACCGACATGCTCATCAAAATCCCCGAGGGCCTTTCCTGGGAGCATGCAGCCATGGCCGAGCCTCTTACAATCGCGCTTCATGCCCTTCACAGGCTCAAACTCAAGGCCGGCGAGCACATCGTAGTCTTCGGAGCCGGAACCATAGGACTTCTTGCCGCAATGGCATCTCTTGCCTATGATGCCATCCCCATTGTTGTCGACATTGTCGACGAGCGCCTGGAACTTGCCAAGAGCCTGGGGGTGAAATACACAATCAATCCCAAGCGTGACAACACCGAGCAGAAGGTTGCCGAGTTCACACACGATGCATACGCCGAGTGCGTCTGCGAGGCCTCAGGAGCCAGCGCCTCCATAAGGGCCTCGTTTGATGTCGTCTGCCATGCTGGACGAGTCGCATTCACAGGCTATCCCAAGGGAGAGACAAGCCTTCCTACCGACATCATCACGAAAAAAGAGCTGGATGTGCTTGGAACACGCAACAGCAACGGCGATTTCAAGGAAGCCCTGGATCTGATCAGCTCAAAGCGCGTGGATGTGGAAAAGATCATCACAAAGGTGGTCTCTGTCGATGAAGCTCCCGACACTCTCAGGGACATTGAGAAGAACCCCGGAAACTACCTCAAGGTCGTTGTGAGATTCTGATGGAACGAAAGACCATAAACGTCGTTGCCGCCGTCATAAGACAAAACGGGCGCATCTTTGCCACCCAAAGAGGCTACGGCAACTACAAGGGCTGGTGGGAGTTTCCTGGCGGCAAGATAGAAAGTGGTGAAACTCCCCAAGCTGCTCTTATGCGTGAAATCAAAGAAGAGCTTGATACGGAAATCGAAGTCGGCAATCTGATTGCAAACGTTGAATACGACTACCCCGAGTTTCACCTTGTCATGGACTGCTTCTGGTGCACCGTCAGAAGCGGGAAGCTCACCCTCCTTGAGGCCGAGGACGCCCGCTGGCTTACCAAAGAAGAACTGTTGTCCGTCAAATGGCTTCCGGCTGATTTGGAAGTGCTGGAGAAGGTGGCGAAGGAACTTTAGCACAGCGAGCAAATCTTGCAAATCGAGCAAATCGAGGAAATCGAGGAAAACTCTCCAAATAGAGTTCTAGTAACTGAGAGAAGTTATTTCTCCCAGTTGGGGAAGCAGTATTCGCCGCGGTAGTTGGAGCCGTTGTACTCGGGATACTTGAAGGGGCGGTAGTGGCCTCTGGGGTCGGCTTTGGCCTCGCCGTCCTGGGTGTAGATGTACATGGTGTGGCGGTCCCAGACGACAATCTCGTCGCGTTCGTCGCCTGTGAGGTTGACGATCTCGGTGCACATCTCGGGGTGGCCGTCGTCGGGAAGGGTCATGACGCGGTGGCCTTCTCCGTCGAAGGCTCCTTCGTGGGCGCTCATCCAGATGAGTTCCTCTCCGTTGCCATCCCAGTTGAGCGGGCAGATGACGTTGCCGTTGGAAAGCATCTCGCGGTGCCAGATTTCCTTGCCGTTGCAGTCATGCAGGTAGACGATGCCGTTGTTGCCCCAGTATGTGGTGGTGGCAATCTCAAAGCCTTTTCTGTCGGGGCAGTAGTTTGCGCTGCTGATTCTCTGGCCGTGGCCGTTGATGTCACGGACGATGATCTTTCCGTCCTTGGAGACAATCATGAAGCCTTCCCAGCCCGAGACTATGGCAAGGCGCTCGTCCTGATCGGGGGCAAAGCGGCCGACTATGATCTCATCGGTGTGGTCGGTGTCTATTGGCAGTGACCACATGAGCTTTCCTGTGCTGTCCACCATGTTGTAGCAGGAGAAAATCTCGTCTTTTCCATCGCCGTTGAAGTCGTAGGAGAACGGAAAATGGCCTGTGTTGTACTTGGAGAACTGCCACTCGTAGTTCAGGTCTTTATCGTAGATCCAATAGCGCGAATAGCGGTCTTTGATAAGAATTTCGCTAGGTCTTTCGGCTCCTGAGACATTGACGATGCGGATTGCGTCCACGTTAAGGCGCTTGAAGGCATACTTGCCGAACTCAAGACCAGTCACTGTTTCAGGTGCAGCTTCGTTTAAGGGTGTGGGAATGCTCTTTTTGATTTTGCCGGTTCTTCCATCAAGAATCATCAGCTTGAAATCCCAGGATGTGATGACCTCATCTATTCCGTCGTTGTCTATGTCATAGATCTGAAACGGAAGGTCCGTGGTAAGCTTTTCAGTCTCATCGCTATCGCAGGGCTCTCCGATCTGCCATAGAACTTTTCCGGTCTCGACGCTGACTGCGGTCATGCAGGAGATTACAGGATAGCGGTCCTTGTAGACCTTTCTCTGGTTCTGGCACATTACAAAGAACCATTCGTCGGTTCCTGTGAGGTGGCCGAATCTGATCTGTCTTGCAGCTCCGAAGTTCTTAAGGTCAATCTTCTTGTAAAGCTTAGGGGCAAAGTGCTTTAAAGACTCTTCTTTCTCAGCGTTTTCCCAATCTGTTCTCTCTTTTCCGTAGGCCTTGTACTGCTCGTCCGTCATCTCAACGCGGATATCTTTGTATCTGGTGGGACGGCAGGAACTCAGGGCAATGCAGCCGCTTTTGTAGCGCTCATCCTTGGCTTCGATTACAAGCTTTCCGTTTAGGTAGCATCTGATGGTGCTGCCGCAAAGCTCAACTTTGAGGTTCTGATAACAATCGGGGTCCCAGCTTGCCTGTGCTTTGGCAAGGACAGTGCGGTCAAGTTTTTCCACTCTGTGAAGCTCTATTCCGCCCGGGACAAGGAAGAAGCCGTAGTGCATCATGCTTGTCTGATAGCGGAACAGAATGCCGTTGAAATGATCGACAATCATCGCTCTGACAGATGCACTTACCGTATAGTCTCTCCAAAGGATGTCTCCGGCTCTGAGAGTCGGAATGGCCTTACGTGCTGCAGGCTCGGTGAGGCGCATCTGCTCAATGCAGCGGCTGCCGTCCATGTCGGCATTTGAAATCAGCCATGTAGGTCCGCGGAAAGACCAGTCGGAAATGGGGTCGAACCACTGGCCGCTGTAGCCCGGGTTGGGATAGTAATGGTACTCACCCATTGCGCTGTGCTCGGCGTCAAAGGGAAACGGCCCCAGAGGGAAAGAACTGAAATCATCACTGAGGATTGTCATCTGCTTACCAGTGAATTAAGGTGTCGACCTGTACAGGCAGTCCCGAGGCAATTGCCTTGTTGCCGGCAATACCTGTGAGAATGGACTTGACTCCGTCACGGAAGTCAGCTGCTCTGTGGAACTCGTCATAAGGAGGATTGTCCAGGAAGATGTCGTCCAGAAGAACAGGGTCTCCGCCACCGTGGCCGCCCTCGCCTGTTTTGACAGGAACATCGTACGGATCGCCGAACATCGGATAGACGCGGATGTTGCTGTACTTCAGAGCACCTTCGTCCTTCTTGTCTCCGCCAGCATTGATGTAGGGTCTTTCGACTGAGTGGTACTCAAGACGACCCTTTGTTCCGTTGATCATGACGTTGAAGCCTTCCCATGGCATGTATGAGACAAGGGAGTAAGACATCTGGACTCCGTTCTTGTAGCGGACAACGAGGTTCATTGTGTCTTCGATGCTGATGTCATCTGAGAAGACGCTGCGGTCACGGATGTAGCCGCTGTCTGCCTCGGCATCAAGATAAAGGGCCTTGAGGGTCGGATTGCTCTCAAGATCAATTGCAAACGGGTCGTTCTTGGCCTCTTCGCTTCCGTGGCAGCGGTAGTAGAACTTCTCCACTCCGCGCTTTTCGGCTGCTGCTCTTCCGTAGAATTGAAGAGAACCGAAACCGAATACTGTCTCAGGCTCTGAAGCAATCCAGAAATTTACAAGATCAAAGTGATGAGTTGACTTGTGGACAAGAAGTCCGCCGCTGTTGTACTTGTTTCGGTGCCAGCGTCTGTAATAATCGGCACCGTGCTCGGTGTTCAGA
>JAGBRG010000322.1 GCA_017632495.1 Spirochaetales bacterium | reverse complement strand
TACATGCTGCGGAAGCAAGGGAAAAGGTCAGCTGTGAAAACGCCGTGGGAACCGGATACTCCGGGGGAGTAGACGGATTCTATACCATCTATGCGCATACCGCAGAGCGCCTTAAAAGCGCACCTTACAGACCTGCTCTGACTCACCTTACAGTGATAAATGCCGGGGTTTTTGAGGGAGAAAATCATCATAAGGCCTTTGAAAAATCTCTTTCATTGGCCCGCAGCCTTGCCAAAGATCTGGGCCTGAAAGCCGTAGGCATAGACACCAACTTGCATCTGGTTCTGGATGAACATTATCTGAGTGTCTATTCAATTCGCCTTTGTTCCGCCGCCCTTGCGCTTCAGAAGCTTTACGGGACATACCTTTTGTCTTCCGGCCATTCTCAGGACAGCTTCAAGATGGACAGAATCAACATTTCATTCGGAGATCTTCTGATATGCCAGATGCTGTCCACCGAAAGTCTTCGCTTCATAGGATACGGCGGAGGAATACGAAGAGTTGATAAGATCCGCGCTCTTGTGAATTATCCTGTCTGTTACAGCCGTCTGCATTCATGTTTTGTGACTGCGCCCGATGAAAAGAACTGCGGTCACTGCAAGAAGTGCAGGATGGACATTCTTAATCTCTGGGCATTGGGAGCTTTGGATAAGTTCTCAGGTGTCTATGATCTTGAACAGGCAGAGAAGGAAAGAGCTGCAGATATCGCATTTTTGCTGGCAAACATTGAGGAGTCTATGTATCAGGATACGCTGGATCTGATAAAGGAAGCAGGGCTGGAGATTCCCCAGCGAAGCAGAATCCTTGCTCAGCAGTTCAAGCGCAGCATGGATATGCTGAAGAGAAAGGGCCTTTAATAACAAAACGGACAAAAAGAAAGCCTTCCGTCGCATCTGCGGCAGAAGGCTTTTGTGTGTATTGGAAAACCTATTACTGAAGGACGAATCCACCGTTCGGTGAGATGACCTGACCGGTGACATAAGGAGCCTTGAGGATGTACTCCATAGCACCTGCGATATCGGAAACATCTCCGATGAATCCCTCAGGAATTGTTGCTGCAAGAGCATTGAGCTCGTCCTGGTTAACACCGCGGAGCATATCTGTCATGATCATGCCCGGTGCAATAGCGTTGACTCTGACTCCGCGTGAAGCGAACTCAAGAGCAAGAGCTCTGGTAAGACCGATGATACCGGACTTTGATGCGCAGTAGTCAGCCTGGTTGATGACTCCGGTAAGTCCGCCGACAGAAGATGTGTTGACGATGCAGCACTGGTTCTTCTTGTCGCTGTGGTTGATCATGTGGGGAAGAACAAGGTGTGTCATGTGCAAAAAGCTCATGAGGTTTGTGTTGATGACGTTCTCATATGCTTCTCTTGTGATATCGATCCAGTTGCAGTTGTTTGTGATACCTGCGTTGTTGATCAGGACATCGATGTTCGGACCAAAAGCCTTGACTGTCTCGTTGACCAGAGTCTCACAGTCCTCATACTTGCTGACATCAGCCTTGACTACGAGAGTCTTGACTCCGTATGTCTTCTCAAGATCAGCAGCAATCTGCTCTGTTCCAGCCTTGGAAGATGCGCTTCTGTAGTTGATGACGACGTTGTAGCCCATCTCTCCGAGCTTCTTTGTCATTGCAGCACCGATTCCACGTGAACCGCCGGTGATAATAGCTGTCTTTGCCATTTTATTTCTCCTTGGTTTTTTGTTACTTCGAAACAGAGCAAGTCTCTGTTTAATATGAATGATATAACATTAACAAAAAAGAATAAAGTAGGTGAGGCAAAAAATATAACTGATAGGAATATTAAGGAGCGTATTCCCTACAGAGTCTGATCAGATACTGCTCTTCCTCGGAAAGCCAGATGTCTTTTCTATAAGTGATGTAGAAGTTCTTCTCCACTTTAAGATCAATGGGAATCTGAATCAGTTTGCCGGAAGCCAGTTCTTTTCTGACCTGGATTTCAAACAAAATGGCAACGCCTTCACCGCGGGCTGCAAGCTCCTTTACGTTGGAAGGTGACGAGCTTGTCCAGATCGGATTCAGGACAATGTTCTTTTCCATGGCAATCTTATCTATGAGGGTTCTTGTAGCTCTCTCTTTTTCCAGAAGAATCAGGTTTTCACCTGCAAGGTCCTCGATTGAGAGTGTCCCGGAGCGTGAGTTCAGGTTGTAGTTGGGCGCGCATACGGCGATGAGTGAATTGCGGCAGAAGACCTCGTAATGAAGCCTTTCGTCGGATGAGGAATGCTGGATCAGAGCCAGATTGCACTCGCCGCGGATGACCATCTCCTGAATTGTTTTGGAGGAGCTGTCACGAAGATACAGCTTGCATCGGGGATAGCGTTCATGAAAGACCTTGTCCACATCGGCGACCATGGAGAAACCGATTCCTGAGGTACATCCAAGTGTGATGGTCTTTGTTTCCTGGTTGTGGGTGGCATTGCCTTCCAGCATGGAGAAAGCCTGAACAACCTTGCGGCTGTCTTCAAGAAACTGCTTGCCTGCTGTTGTGAGGTAGAAACGCCTGTTCTTACGTATGAAAAATACGGTCTCATAGTAGCGTTCCATCTCGGAGATGATCTTGCTGACACCGGGCTGAGTCATGTTGAGTCTCTTGGCTGCATCCGTCATTGTGCCTTCCTCGCAGACGGCGATAAAGACCTGAAGGTTGTGAAGGGTCATGGTTTCCTCCTAAGCTGATTCTATCATATCAAAAAAGATATGCAACTGAATGTTCATAAAATAACATTCTGCCTCATTTTAGGCTAAATTACATAATTTTTTGGTCAAAAAAGCTCTGAACTATAAAAAATAATTATGAAAATCGCGATATGACTTGCTTTTAATCCCCATGAGTCTGAAAATGAAACCGAAGTGGGCTTTGCCTGCATACACTAAAGTTGGAGGAATCACATGGGTGAAATTATCCCGCGCTGGGAATGGCGCACATTCGGAAAGGAATTCGGAGTCGGAGAAGAGAGAATCAAGGCACACGAGCTGGCTCTGTTCAAGAAGAGTTCTGAGAAATACATCCTCTCAAGAAAGAGCAATGAGAACTGCAAAATCCGTGATGACCTGATGGACATCAAGTCACTCAAGCAGGTAAATGAAGATAAGCTGGAGCAGTGGTATCCCACAATGAAGCTCACATTCCCTCTTAAGAAAGAGGATATCGCAAACCTGTTCAAGAACTTCTTCAAGGTTGAAGTTCCCAAGTTCGAGAGAGACGAGTACACATATGACCAGTATCTCGATGAGCTGGTAGGCAAGTGCCCGGATCTTGAGATCGTCAACGTCTACAAAGAGAGATCAATCTACACAATCAAAGAGACAACAGTCGAGATTGCTGAGACAACATTCAACGGCAAGGCCAACAGAACAATCTGTGTCGAGCACATTGATCCGAAACTTGTCATGCAGGTCGTCAAGGAGCTCGGAGTTGAAAAGTATCCCAACATCAACTATCTCAAGGCTATGAAGGAAGCAGTCGGAATGGAGGCTTGGGTAAAATGAGCAGAAAAGCCATCATTGATGTAGGTTCAAACTCAATAAAATTCTTTGTCGGAGAACTTGCAGCAGATAAGACCATCAAGACAGTCCTTGATACAAATGACATCGCCCGTCTGGGTGAAGGTCTGGATGCAACAGGACTGATCAGCCCCGAGGCTATGGAAAGAAACGTCGCCTCCGTGGCAGCATTCGCAAAACAGGCCAAGGAGCTCGGAGCCGACCAGATCGTCAGCGTCGGAACAATGGCCCTGAGAAAGGCCGGAAACTCTGCCGAGTTCGTAGAGAAGGTCAAAAAAGCCTGCGGTGTTGAGGTTCAGATCATCCCCGGAGAGGAAGAGGCAAGACTCAGCTATCTGGCAATCCTTTCAGGTCTTCCACTTGAGAAGGATGCAGATCTTGTAGTCTTTGATACAGGCGGAGGAAGCACAGAGTTCATCTTCGGTAAGGGTACAAAGCTCGTAAAGAGATTCTCAGTCAACCTCGGAGCCGTCAGACTTACAGAGAACTACCTCAAGTCTGATCCTGTTACAGCAGATGAGGTCAAGGCCACAATCGCTCAGATCAACAAGGAGTTTGAGGAAGCCGGAGTCAACGGAAAGCCCAAGCAGCTTGTCGGAATGGGCGGAACAGTCACCAGCATGGGTGCTGTGAAGCACAAGATGGTCAAATATGATCCGGCAGTTATCCAGGGTTCACGCCTCACAAAGGCTGATATCGACGAGCAGATTGCCGAGTATTCAAAGAGAACAATCGAGCAGAGAAAGGAGCTTCCGGGACTTCAGCCCAAGAGAGCTGATGTCATTCTGGCAGGTGCATGTATCCTCAAGGTCATCACTGACAGACTCGGATGTGACGGACTTACAATCTCTGACAGAGGTCTCAGACATGGTCTTGCGTTTGACCTTTTCCAGAAGTAAAATTGTACTATCTACTATAAGGAGAAATACATGAAGAAAGCTTTATTGATTCTTGCAGTCCTGATTGTCGCAATGACAACAGTTTTTGCAAACGGTGGATCTGAGGCTGCATCATCTGCAGCAGCTGCATGGGAGCCCAAGCAGCCTATCACAATCATGAACCATGTTGCTGTCGGCGGAGCTATGGACCTTTACTCTAGAAAGTGGGTTGAGATCGCTGCCAAGTACACACCGGCCACATTCGTCGTTGATAACAACGCCGGAGCAGGCGGACTTACAGCAGGTGAGTGGGTTCTGAACCAGGAAGCAGACGGCTATACAGTCTTTGCTCTTGCTCCTACATACCTTGATGCTGTCATCCAGGCAGAGCTTGACTGCAAAGAGTATGTCGACGGATTCCAGTATGTCTACAACCTCATGGCTGACCCGTACTGTGTTCTTGTTCCTTCCTCATCCCAGTTCAACACCTTCCAGGAGCTGATTGACTGGTCAAAGAAGGGCAACCTGATTACTCTGTCAGAGCCTAACTACGGTGCAAAGTACATTGACGCTGTCCAGGTCTTCGGATCAATTCCGGGAATCACCTACAAGGCAATCTCCTACGAGAGTGCAAAGAATAACTTCGCTGCTCTTCTCGGCGGACAGACAGTTGCTTCAGTCGGTAACCCCGGTGATACAAAGAAGTATGATGTCAAGGCTCTTGTCGTCGGTAACCCGACCAAGGTTCCAGGACTTGAGAACGTTCCTAACTACAAAGAGCTCGGAATGGATCCTGCTTTGGACAACATCTCCATGTGGAGAGGTTATGCAGTCAAGGCCGGAACACCTGCCGGCATGATCAAGTGGTTCCAGGACCTCTGCGACAAGGTTGCAGCTGACCAGGAGTGGATCGACTACATGACACAGAACAAGCTTACAGTCCTTACCGATAAGACTGAGGCTTTCACAAAGACAGTCGAGAACGAAGTCGTCAGCACAATCGAGGTTCTCAAGAGTGTTGACCAGATCAGCTCAGACTACAAGAGATGATCGAGTAATCATTTAACCTGACAAGTACCCGGAGAAGCCTCCGGGTACTTTTTGAAATGACTTTTTAAGAGAATAAAACTATGGCTAATTTTTCCAAATGGCTGACCGGTCTCAGCTACTGGTGGATTCTGGCGGGGTTTCTGGCCGTTATGATCGGTCTTTACTTCCTCTTCGGAATCTGGCCGAGAACCAAAAGGGTACGTGTTCAGCTTCTGTGTCTCTGCGGCATGGATTTTGTGACCCTTCTGTTCTATCTTCTGACTTTCAATCTCAGAGTCAGTAAGCTTGCTGCCGAAGCAGGTGCAACTCCCAGAACAATGCCAAGGCTTTGGGCTCTTCTGATGGCTTTGGCTTCTATCGGTGCTTTTTTCGCAATCATCAATCAGGAAAACAAACCCGATGAGAAGTTCAACAGATGGGTATTTGCCCTTCTGGTCGGAGTAGGCTCCATCTTCAGCGTAATACTGTTCCAGTACATCGGATATTATCTTTCCAGCGCTATCTTCATCCTTGTTGTGATGATCGCCATGGGAGAAAGAAATAAACTCCAGCTGATCCTTGTTCCGATCATCTGGTGTCTTTTCACATATTTCGTATTCTACAAGATGCTGTTCATCAAGCTGCCGTTCGGCTCGCTGTTCAGCTGGCTGATTAGGTAAGGAGGCCGTATATGTCAGAGATTTTCAGAAACCTTGGACTCGGCTTCGGTACCATCGCCAATGTCCAGTCAATAATCTTCATCTTTATCGGAATGATAGTCGGAATCCTCGGAGGAGCAATCCCAGGTATTTCTCCTTCAATGGCTGTTGCACTTCTTCTTCCGATAACCTATTCACTTTCCCCGGTCGTGGCCATGGTCATGCTGATGGGAATCTATATCGGAGCCAACTACGGAGGATCAATCACCGCAGTTGCTATCAACACTCCGGGAACTCCGTCAGCTACGGTCACAGCCTTTGACGGATATCCTCTTCTTAAGAAGGGCAGAGCCGGAGAAGCTATGGGAATCTCCCTTTGGGCATCCGTTTTCGGAGGCCTCATCGGAGCTATCATCCTCATCTTCTTCTCTGTTCCTCTTTCAAAGGCAGCTCTTAAGTTCTGGCCGTCAGAGTACTTTGCTCTGTGTATCATGGGACTTACCACTGTCGCAACTCTCGGAGGAAAGCACTGGCAGAAGGCTCTGGTGACATGTCTGTTCGGACTTCTTCTCAACACAATGGGTCTGGATCCGACCTTCGGAATCAAGCGCTTCACATTCGGCGTCACAAAGCTGTTCGACGGCTTTGAGATGGTTCCTGTTCTCATCGGACTCTTTGCTCTTGGTGAGGTTCTGAATAACCTCGAGCACTTCGATGCAAAGAAGAAGATCGAGCGCGAGAAGATTGACTACAAGCTTCCGAAGCCAAGCTACTACTGGAAGCTCAAAGGACCTATCGCAAGAGCGGGTCTTGTCGGATGTCTTATCGGTATCTTCCCGGGAGCAGGCGGAACAATCGCTTCATTCCTTGCATATGACGTTGAAAAGCGTGTCAGCAAGAACCCGGCAGAGTTCGGACACGGAGCTCCTGCAGGAGTTGCTGCAGCCGAGGCATCCAACTCAGGTTCAGTCGGCGGAGCAATGGTTCCTCTTCTCACACTGGGTATTCCGGGATCTTCAACAGCAGCTGTTCTTCTTTCAGCTCTGATGATCCACAACCTGAACCCTGGCCCGAAGCTCTTTACCGAGCAGCCGGCTCTGGTCTATGGACTGTTTGCATCAATGTTCATCGCCAACGTTTTCATGCTCTTAGTCGGTACCTTCGGCGCAAAGCTCTGGGTAAGAGTAGGTTATATCAAGAAGACCATCCTCTATCCTCTGATTTTCGCCTTTGCCATTCTGGGAAGCTATGCCATCAAGAAGTCGATGTTCGACGTAGGAACATGTCTTGTCTTTGGCCTTATCGGATGGATGTTCAAGAAGTTCGACTATCCGTCATCACCGCTTGTACTTGGTCTTGTTCTCGGAAAGCTCATCGAGACAAACTATGTGCAGACTCTGATGGTCACAGGTCCTGTCGGATTCATCCAGAGACCTCTGACAGTTATTCTGTTTGTGATTTCAATCGCAGCTTTGGCATATCCGATTATCATTGCCAAGGTCCATGCGAAGAAGGATGCCAAAAAGGCAGAACCTCCGACAGACGACGAGGACTGATAAATAAGCTTGTGACCCGGCGGTTTCCCCGCCGGGTTTTTTATACTCCACGATACGTAGGTTGTCTGAGCTTTGTGTGTCTGATAGTCTTTGGCCTCAGTGAGGTGCATTATGGATAATTACATTACAGGAGCTCTTATAAAAAAGCTCCGTGAAAGCAAGAAGATGACTCAGCAGGAGCTTGCAGACAAAGTCTGTGTAAGCGATAAGGCCATAAGTAAATGGGAAACAGGAAGAGGTTTTCCTGACATGGGCCTGATTGAGCCTTTGGCAAAAGCCCTTGGAATTTCGGTCATAGAACTTCTGGCTGGAGTTGATGTCAAAAACAGAAACAGATCTTTTGATATGAACAAGTGTATGTTCTACGTCTGTCCCATCTGCGGCAATGTCATTCAGACAACAGGGGAGGCTGTGATCAGCTGCTGCGGCATAACACTGCCGCCTCAGGAAGCAGAGCTGCCGGATGATGAGCACAGAATCAACTTTGAAATTGTCGAGGATGAGTATTACGTCACTGTGGACCATCCTATGGAAAAGACCCACTACATCTCGTTTCTGTGTGCCGTCTCAGATTACGGTGTCCAGTTTGCAAAGCTCTATCCCGAACAGGATGCTGCGACCAGATTTAAGATGAGCAGAGTGGAGCGTATCTATGCATACTGCAACAGACACGGCCTGTTCTCTATTGATTTTAAGTCATTGAGAAAAAAGAAATCAGTCTGAATTATCAGAAAGTCACAACGTGGATGTAGATTGTTGACTTATACTCACCCTTTGTCAGAGCCTGGGTGTTTCCGCCGAGTGTGTAGACACCCTGGTTCGTCCATCCTGTGGCAGTAACGGGGATGCCGTTCTGAAGAATCTGACCTGTAAGTGCAATTCCTATGGTTCCTGTATCAACCCAGCTTGCATACCATACGCCTGTCTTCTGCTTGGTTGTCGTGGCATCGATTTCCAGATAATTGGCAGGCAAAGTATAGTCTGCATTTTGTGTCTTTGGAGTAAATGTATCGGTGCCGTCAAAGACCACAGTCTTATTATCCGATTCCGGGGCATGTCCGTTGGTATCGGATGTCATTGCAGCCTTAAAGAGCAAAACAGGGGCATTTGCATCTTTCTCATGCTTCAGGATAAATGGGCCGGCCGAGACCTTTGCATCATTGGAACTGGAAAGGAACATTCTGATTTTTCTGGTTTCATTCGGCTTATTATTTGTTTTCCACTCCACTGCTGAGGTGCTCAGAGCGTAGCTTGCAACTGTAGTGAAGTCTGCGCTAACTGACGGATTTGCCTTAATTCTGGAAAGAAGTTGGCCTGCACCATCAAGTTGGAGTATCTCTTCAGCTCTTGTGATTGCAAAGGAAGCAGTGATGGTTGTCTTTTCAACCTCAGACGCTTTGTAATAACCTTCGAAGTGAATAGGAAAGCTTATACTCTTTGTTTCATTCTCTCCATTGACGGTTCTTATCGATATAGTGACATCTGTGGTGTAGCTTCTGTCTGATGCAGTTATGAAATAATCATTTTCTCTGAATCTTGTGCTGTCATCTACAGTATCGACTTCCGGGTCCATTACAAGAACAAAGTCCCACCAGATGCTACTGTAATTACGTACTTTATCAGCACTGATTACGATAGATGGGGCCGAATTCGCCTCGTAAAAAACATCTGCCTGATAACCGAGCCTGAGGCTTCCCAGGTCAACATCGGCATTACCCTTTCTTCCTCTTGCAAAGACATCAATTCCAAAGGGTCTTCTGTAGTCACTTCCTGCAAGTTTGTAGAACCAATCGTTGTCAGGAGTGATGGTAAAAACTATATCACCCAGCTCTGTATCATACTTGTTGGTATCTGATAAACCCACGACACCAAGCTCCTGACTCTGGTAATACAGACCGGTCTTTCTTTTGCCTGTTGCATCTTGCGAAGAATAGGTCGAACCCTCCAGATGTGAAAGGAACTTGTTTGAGGCAAGATCGACGCTGAAGCTTGGATCATACAGTCTTATATAAGATGTAAGATTATAAGGAGCAGGATCTGCTGCAAAGAGAACGAGAGAAGAGAGAAGTAGCAGTGTCAATATCAGTATTAAAGCTTTTTTCATACTCCCCCCGTAATGGCAATTTCAACATTGGCAGAGTAATTTCCGGAGCTCCAGCCGATTCGATCAGCATTAGTGTATGGTGTGATCTCTCCGTCTTTGTCACTGACCAGAAGGATTCTGACGGGCTGGCTTGATGATGCCATAGTCGGCAGATTATTCAAATCAAGATGATCAAGATTAGTCACCATCGGAGATGCGATATCATTGCTGTAGACGTGAATCTTTCTTTCAACATATTTCTCTTCAGTTTGATCGTAGTAGTAAACTCCGAAAGTCAGTCGGTAGTTAATACTTTCGCTTCCGTTCGAACCATCCAAAGTCAACGGATGAGCTGTAATGGAAAGACGCTTATTAACTGTGTTTGTTCTCAGTGACCAGGTGGCGATTTTTCTTCCTACATAGTCATCGATGTTTCCCGTCTTCCACCAGACATCCGAGCCCATGACATCGAACGGCATTCCTTCGGGGACGATGGAGACGTTGGCAACATCACCCATGAAGGTACTTATATCCAAGGCGGTAGTTGCTGAAACGTTCAGTCTCGGAGTCTCATCGACAGCCCATACGGCAAGAGAAATGAAAACCATTATAAGGATACACATAAGTTTTCTCATGTCAGTCTCCCTTTACGGTTATTCTTACCGTACATGTGTAATTTGTGTTTGCTGGAATCAAATTAAAATTATTTGCACTGTCCAATGCCATATCAAAATTAACTGTCCTGCTTATAAGAACGAGAGGCCCTTCAGAAGGCGAAGGATCAAATCCAGGAAGTGTCGGTGCTTCAATTTCCGGGATGTTTCCATTCTTTTCAACCGGAGTAAATACCAGATTCATCGTCTGTCCAGCAGCATTTGTGGCTGTGGTGGAGTAAGTTTTACTCCCCAGCGCTGTGTTGTTGGCTGTTAGGTTAAGCCTGTACTTATATTCGGTACCATTAAAAATGGCCGAAGTATATGAGGGGTCTGAGGACTTAGCTGTCCATCTGACCTTTAAAAACGACTCGGCTATACCGTCGAATTCCAGCTGTTGACTTTCGCCTTCCTTATATCTTGTGGTGTCTCTGAATGCGGAGAACCACACATCAACAAGAACAGGCTTCTTTGAATTGGTACTGACATTAAGTGTAAGAGCGCTGTTTATAGTGGTTGAATCACTGAAATTCGCCTTTACCTTTTCTACAAACGTCTGTGTAATATCAAAGGACTCTACACTTCCGACCTCACCTATCACGGATTGTCCTTCCTGAACAAATGCCTCCGGGACAGAGGCGGTGACAACCAGAGCATAATCCGAAGAAAGAGACCCGGACTTAGTTGCAGTGACATTGAATGATGTCGTGTCCTGAGTTCCTTCCTCTGCAAAGCAGAACATGCAAGAGAAGACTATCAATGTTAAAACAACTAAAAACTTTTTCATCTCAGTTTCCTTGCAGCTCCACTGTTATGATTGCAGAGTATTCTCCGGGTAAATAAGTATCAGTCTGGAATGCAAACGAAAGTGCATAATAGAACGCAACCGGTTCTCCGTTTTGGCTGTTTGCGCTATCAAGACCCCAATCTATAGGGGCATTATCGCTAGTTACGTTTTTATCTTTGTCTCTTGGTGTTTTTATTTTGGAAGTACGGTCGGTAGGATCAGTTAATCTCCACAAGTAAACTGTGTAGTTCCCTTTGAATCCTGCGTTCTTTCCATCAGACGGGGTAAAGCGAGAAAATAGCAACTTGACCCTTCTGGTAGTATCGGTGGATCTGAGATTGTTTTCCTGAACAAAATAGATTTGCGGCTCCGTATTTGGTTTGGTTATGTCTATGGGAATCTGGGTGCTTCTGTCTCCGTTTGCATCTACGAAATACACGCTTGAGACTGTACCGACTGATTTTTTGTAGATGTTGTAGTCAAAACGGATAGAGCCCAAAGAAGATTCAGCAAAAAGACACACTGAGGACATGATGAGAATGCATATGGTAATCAGCAGATTTCGCCTCATTTCTTCTGTTTACTCCAAACCCTTCCTGAAGCAACAGGTTTTGCAATCGGTCGCTTCGCGTATAATATAGACAGATTTGCTATATTTTACAAGTAAAATTGACATTGGTACAGACTTTCGGTCCATAAGTTTAGAAAAAATAATTTCTTTTTTCTTTTCTTTGACAGTTTCGGCAAAACCGTTGTATCCTACTAAGGAATAAGATAAAACCTCGGAGGTTTAAATGGCAGAAGTACTACTTAAACACATCTGCAAGGTCTACGATGGTGGAGTCAAGGCTGTCAATGACGTAAACATTGAGATCCTTGACAAGGAATTCGTTGTTCTTGTCGGTCCTTCAGGATGCGGTAAGTCAACCACCCTTCGTATGGTCGCCGGACTGGAAGATATTTCCAGTGGAGAACTTTACATCGACGGAAAGCTCGTCAACGACGTCCCGCCGAAAGACAGAGACATTGCAATGGTCTTCCAGAACTATGCTCTGTACCCGCACATGACCGTCTATGATAACATGGCATTCGGACTTAAGATCCGCAAATTCCCGAAGGAAGAGATTGATGCCCGTGTTCGTGAGGCAGCAAAGATCCTCGACATCGAGGAACTGCTTGACAGAAAGCCGAAGGCACTGTCCGGTGGACAGAGACAGCGTGTCGCAGTCGGAAGAGCCATCGTCAGAAAGCCGAAAGTCTTCCTTTTCGATGAGCCGTTGTCAAACCTCGATGCTAAGCTCCGTGTTCAGATGAGAGCTGAGATTTCGGGACTGCATCACAGACTCCAGGCCACAATG
>JAGBRG010000321.1 GCA_017632495.1 Spirochaetales bacterium | reverse complement strand
TCTATAAAGATAATGGACAAGAGTGCCTTTTTCTTCGGCAAGAGGCCTGTCAGTCACAGCCCAGTAGGTTTTGTCCACCTTGCCTGTTCTGAACATCTCATTCAGCCGGCTTAAAGCCTTGTCCGTCTTGGCAAGAACCACAATGCCGCTTGTTGGTCGGTCCAGCCTGTGAGGCAGGCCCAGAAACACATTTCCGGGCTTGTTGTATTTTTCCTTGAGGTAGGCTTTGACAGTATCCATCAGAGTGCTGTCCCCGGTCTTGTCCGCCTGGACAATTTCACCGGGGTTCTTGTTCACTATGATGATGTGGTTGTCCTCGTAAAGGACCCTCTTTTCAAAATCAGTTACCGATGTCATCGAACAACCCCGGCATTTCGTCGTCGGCCTGCTTCTTGACGTTCTTGGGTTCAGAGACGGGCTCAGGAGAAATCTCCTGCGGCTGCACTGTCTGCTCCACAGGCTCTTCGTCCTCTGCTTCACTCAGGCTTTCTGTTGCCGTTCTGATATTCTCATCGGCAAGCTTGCAGGGCTTGATTCTGATGGAGGCAATCTCCTTCTTGGAAACGGTCACTCCTCCTGCCTTTGCTCCCTTTATCAAAAAGTCGGAGAACATGAATGTGGATTCCTTGACTCTGGACGGGCTCTTGTATGTGACGGTGACCTCGGCGTTCGGAAGAACCGACAGCTTCTTCATCGAGTTGTTGGCTGGATCCGGAAGAAGTGCATACGGTTTGTTCATGATAAAGCCGCTGAGCTTACAGCGCTTTATGTATGTGACGCGTGTCTTCTTGTCCAGATACAGGACGGTGAAGACTGTGTTCTCCAGAACTTCCTTGTCTGCAAGGCCGCAGTATGCAATATCTTTTCCTACGAACATCCTGTCTGAGACGTTGGTGCAGTAGTAGGTTCCGTCCTTCTGGACTACAAGGATCTTGTCGAACTCAGAGACCTTCATCAGCGGATTTCCGGATTTCACGTTGGTTCCAAGATATCCTGTAAGGCCGTCGTAGCGCAGATCAAGATCCCTCTTTGCAACATCCCTGACATCAACCATGTTGAAGTCGGAAATGACGGTCTTTCTCTTGTGCTCGTCGTTTTCAAGGTCGGCTCTGATGTTCTTGAGAGTCCTGATGGAGTATTCGTCCAGATGGCACAGATCATGATCAACCTGCTTAAGGTCTGCGTTGATCTGGTCGATCTCTTCCTTGTTCTTCTCTATGTCAAAGAGAGAGATTCTGCGAATTGGAATTTTGAGCAGGTGGTCAATGTCATCGTCTGAGATCTCTCTTACCAGCTGGTCCTTGTACGGCTCAAAACCTGTTCTGACTGCGTTGACCACGGCATCCTGGGTTCTCTTCTGCTCTATTCTCTTGTAGATACGCTCTTCAATGAAGATTCGCTCGAGAGTTCTTGTGTGAAGCCTGTCAAACAGATGTCCGCGCTGAACCTCAAGCTCCTTCTTGGAAACCTCTAGGATGTGGTCGGCGTGGTATCTGATTACATCGCTTACAGTACAGACATGCGGAAGCTTGTCCTTGATGACAAGGCAGTTGACCGAAATCTTCTGCTCGCAGTCCGTGTAGGCATAAAGGGCATCAACAATGTCCTTTGTGTAGGTTCCCTTGGCCAGGGATATTTCGATGTTGACCGTATCGGCCGTGAAGTCGCTTACGCTCTGGATCTTCAGGCGGCCCTTCTTTATCGCCTTCTCGATGGACTCAATCATCTTCTCGCTGTCCACTCCGAATGGAAGCTCCTCGATGATGATCTTCTTTGCGTTTGAGGTATCGAGCTTTGCTCGGACTGCAACCGACCCAAGGCCGTCCTCGTAATTGGAAACGTCCATGATTCCGCCGCCCGGGAAGTCCGGATAAAGCGAAAAGTCCTCGCCCTTGATGGCCGCAATCTGGGCATCAATTACTTCAAGAGCGTTGTGGGGAAGAATCTTCGTGGACATTCCTACGGCAATACCCTCTGTACCCTGAATCAGGACTACGGGAATCTTTGCCGGAAATACCACAGGCTCCTTGTTTCTGCCGTCATAGGACTCGACATACTCTGTGATTTCGGGGTTGTACAGAACCTTCTTTGCAAACGGAAGCAGGCGGCACTCGATGTATCTGGCTGCGGCAGGACCGTCTCCTGTCATGAAGTTTCCGTAGTTTCCCTGCTTGTCTATGAACAGGTCACAGTTTGCAAGGTTCACCAGTGCGGTGTAGATGGACTGGTCTCCGTGCGGGTGATAGTGCATGGTTGAACCCACGACGTTGGCAACCTTGTTAAAGCGCCCGTCGTCCATCTCAATCATCGTATGAAGGATTCGTCTCTGAACCGGCTTGAGGCCGTCTTCGATATCCGGAATAGCCCTGTCTTTGATGACATAGGAGGCGTATTCTATGAAGTTCTGTCTGAACAGATCTTTTGCGTTTGCCATCTACTGCCTCCTCACACCAGATTTTCCATGATGAAATCCCGGCGCTCCGGGGTATTGTTTCCCATGTAGAAGTTCATGGCCCTGCGTGCGTCGGCAAGGCTGTCTATGGTCACGGGAATAAGACGCATGTCCTCTCCGATGAACTGTCCGAACTCCTTCGCCGATATTTCTCCAAGACCTTTGAATCTGGTGACCTCGGAGCCGCGGATCTGCTTCATCATGTTGTCGCGCTCCTCCTCGGAGTAGCAGTACGTGGTGACGCTCTTGTTTCTTACCCTGAAAAGCGGTGTGTCCAGAATCCAGACGCGACCTGCGTGGATAAGATCTTCGAAGTAGCTCAAGAAATAGGTCAGAAGAAGGATTCTGATATGATAGCCGTCAATATCGGCATCGGTTGCGAATATGACCTTGGAGTATCTCAGCCCTTCTATTCCGTTCTCTATTCCCAATGCCGCCATTACATTGTAAAGCTCGGCATTCTTGTACATCTCCGTCATGGCCATGCCGTTTGTGTTCAGAGGCTTTCCTCTGAGACTG
>JAGBRG010000320.1 GCA_017632495.1 Spirochaetales bacterium | reverse complement strand
CGATGATTCCGCGTCCTCTTGAGACATAACCGACGATTCTGTCTCCAGGGGCAGGATTACAGCACTGAGCAATGTGAATCATCATGTTGCGGTGCTTTCCGACTGTGATGGTGTTACTGCTCTGGCCTTTGTACTGCCTGACGATTTCAGACGAAGGAATGTCCTGAGGAAGCTGTTGCTGCTGATTTTTCTGAGCATCTGCCTCTTCTTCGGCCATCGCTGCCTCGATTTCTTTCTTCTTGGCAACGATGTTCTTGTCAATGAGGAGGTTCTCGTCATACTTGTTCAGCCAGGATCTGATCTTACGCCTTGCGCTTGTTGTATGAGCGTATTTGAGCCATGTGATTCTGGGCCTTGCGTTCTTCTGGGTGACAATCTCTATTACCTGTGTGTTCTGAAGAGGCTGTCCCAGAGGAATGATATTGCCGTTTGCCTTGGCACTTACCGTGTGGTTTCCGACCTCGGTATGAATCATGTAGGCAAAATCAAGTGCGGTTGACCCGATGGGGAGCTCCACAGCCTGTCCCTTGGGGGTGAACACGTAGATTGTGTCCTTGAGAAGCTCGCCCTTGATTTCGTCCATGAAGGACTCGCTTTGCTCGATTTCGGTGTTCCAGCTCTTGAGCTTGGATGCGATTCTGGAAAGCTGCTGGCTGTCCATGTTGACCCAGCTCTGGCTGCTGGCCTCAGATCCGCTTTCTGCCGTGTAGACCCAGTGGGATGCGACACCGAATTCGGCAATCTTATCCATCTCGTAGGTTCTGATCTGGACCTCAAGGATGACACCGTTCATTCCCATGATGGTGGTATGAAGGCTCTGATAGTTGTTCGCCTTCGGCATGGCGATGTAGTCCTTGAATCTGCCTTCCATTGGCGGCCACAGCTGGTGGATGATTCCCACAAGGGTGTAGCATTCGGTGACCGTGTTGCAGATGACCCTGACTCCCAGAATATCGAAAATCTCATCAAGCTCCTTACGGCGCTTCTTCATCTTCATGTAGATGGAGTAGGTGTGCTTCATACGTGAGGAGATCTTGATGTTCTTGATTCCGTTCTCGATACAGGCGTTGGCAATCTTTCTCTTGATTGTTTCAAGGTATTTTGAAAACTCGCCGCTCTTTGATGCAAGATAGTCCTGAATGTACTGATAGGTGTCGGGCTTCAGGGCCTTGAGGCTCAAATCCTCAAGCTCGGCCTTCATCCATGAAATACCGAGCCTATCGGCCAAAGGTGCGTAGATATCAAGACAGGCGCTTGCAATCTCTTTCCCTCTGACGGGGTCCATGTACTGCAGCGTGCGCATGTTGTGAAGCTTATCGGCAAGCTTGATGATTATGACCGGCATGTTCTTGCTCATTGCAATGAACATCTTTCTGATGGTCTCGGCTTCCGCCACGCTTCTTGACTGGCTCTTGATTGCGGCGATTTTGGTAACGCCCTGAACCAGTTCACATACGTTCTTTCCGAATTCCTTTTCCACATCCTCGGCAGTGGCCGATGTGTCTTCTATGACATCATGCAGAAGTCCGGCGCAGACTGTGTCTGCATCCATGTTCAGCTGTAGTGCCAACGTCTCGGCAACAGCAAGAGGGTGGATGATGTACGGCTCTCCGCTTTTTCTCTTCTGGTCCGCATGCATCTGATTCGCATACTCTGCGGCTTTGCGGATTTTTTCATAATCCTCTTCGGAGTAACCTTTTTTTATCTTGTTCAGGAACGCTGATATCAGTTCTTCATTCATCGAGGATATTAAATGACTAATCGCACCGTTTTACAAGTCTGTCAGTTTTCGGTTAGCTGGTATGAGACGGTTGCCTCTTCTCCTTTTGTAAATAGCGTGATATGTCCGCTTTCCCCCGCTTCAAGGGTTATTGGTGTATTAATTCCACCAGATCCACATCTTCGATTTGTATAAAAGAGTATGTCGGCATTGCGTGAGTTGCTGGTTATCGTCAAAGTGTAACTCTTATCTTTAGGAATCGTGAACTGTATGCTATGGAAGATAGGGTTTCCTCCTCCAAGTGATATATTGTGGATGTTAACATCCTTGAGTTCTTCAAAAACCCATTCAGCGTCACTTTCAACCATGCTGATTTTTCCGAAAACTGTATTAGGTTCAATGTAATCTCTACAATAGCTGTTTATGATGAATTCTTCTTTGACCCCTTTTGTATATGTTAAAACTACATCCATCTTATCGGAATCTTCATTATTCTCAGTTATATCCTTGATCCATAGTATTTTTCCTACAGGACTGCCGTTTTTCTTTTCTCCAGCCCCTGTATATCTCGGATGTCCTTGGATAAGGTTAGATACGACTTGGACGAATAATTCTTTAGGAATAGAGCCGATTCTTATTTCGCATCGCTTGTCTGGATTCGTAGGAGAAATCTTAAACACATGCGGATAACCGATGATATCCAATGGTTCTTCGGATACATCTTCCGGAATCAGGAGGTATGTTCTGAAAACCTCTGCACTTCCTTCATATTTTGAAGTCCTCAGGAAAGTGTAAAGATTCAAAGTATCCTTTCCTGATAAATCATATAGTCCTTCTATTTCATTTGAATAGATTACATTCCCATTCTCGAGAAGTCCGAATTTATCTGTATATCTTCCACCATGGCTCTCCCACTCCAGTGAGTTATGGAATGCATTCTGCACGATGACAACTTTCTTGTCCTTTAAGAAACTCCACTGAGGGCTG
>JAGBRG010000319.1 GCA_017632495.1 Spirochaetales bacterium | reverse complement strand
TCCGATTCCGTAGATGTATGTCAAAGCAATCTTTGTAGCCTTGTTAGGTAAATCTACACCTGCAATTCTTGCCATCAAAGGCCTCCCTAATTATTTCTGTCTCTGTTTATGCTTCGGGTTCTCGCAGACAATGCGAACAACACCGTTTCTTCTGATAACCTTGCATTTGTCACACATAGGTTTAACACTTGCTCTTACTTTCATGATCTGCTCCTTCGCTTATAAGTTCTTGGATTTGATTTTCTTCACACCTACAAATCCCTCATGGTGGTGCATCTTCATGATACTCTCGATCTGCTTCATCATATCAAGGTCAACACCGACAAGAATGATCAGTGATGTACCGCCGAAAAGCATAGCCACGGACGACGGGAACTTGAAGATGAGCTGGATCAGCGTAGGAATCAATGCAATGAAAGCGAGGAACAGTGAGCCAGGAAGGACGATTCTGTTGAGAACCTTTGTAAGGTACTCTTCCAGCTTGTCTGCTCTGACTCCCGGAACGCTTCCACCATTTTCGCGGATCTGCTTGGCCATCTCAACAGGGTTGAGTGAAACCTGTGTGTAGAAAAATGCAAAGGCGATTATCAGGATTGTGTAAATAATGATGTATGGGGCACCTGATGGATTAAGCCAATTTGCAAATGACTGCAACCACTTGACGTTGGATCCTAATGCGCTGGCAATCTGCAGTGGGAATGAGAGGACAGCTGAAGCGAAGATTACCGGGATAACGCCGGACGGGTTGATCTTGAAAGGAATATAGGAGCTCTGAGCACCGTACATTCTTCTTCCGACAACTCTCTTTGCGTAGTTCACGGGAATTCTTCTCTCGCCGGCCTGTTCACAGACGACCAGAGCTACAACGACTACGAACATAACCAAAACAAGGACCAAATAGACCGGGTTGATATAGTTGGAAGCTCCTCTGCCGGCAGCGATTCCAGTGATGAGAACGCTGATTGCAGAAGGAATTCTTGCAACGATACCTGCGAAGATCAGAAGTGAGATACCGTTTCCGACACCATACTGTGTGATCTTCTCTCCCAGCCAGACAAGTGTCATTGTTCCGGCTGTAACTGTAAGCATTGAAATGAGTGTGAAAGGAAGCATGTCGATCGTAATCACGCCGGGAACATAGAACTGAATGCTTCTGGCATAGACTGTGACAACGAATGACTGCAGCAAACACACGACGATTGTACCGTATCTGGTGACCTTCTGGATCTTCCTTCTTCCGTCGGCATCCTCACCCCACTTCTTCAGCTTAGGAATGATAAGCATCAGAAGCTGGATGATGATCTGCATCGAGATGTACGGCATTACACCGAGGGTGAAGAGGGAGAAGTTCGAGAATGCACCACCGGAGAAGAAGTTCAGATACTCCACCAGACCCAGGTTCCCGGAGGATGACTGGCTGAGGAAGTACTGCTCAAGAAGAGTCGGGTTCACACCGGGAACAGGAATGACTGTTCCGATTCTCGTGATTGCGAGAATCAAGAGTGTGAAGAGTATCTTCTTCCTGAGATCTTCCATCTTGAACATGTCAGAAATGGTGTTTGACATTCAATACCTTCCTTATTTGATTTCGCCGCCGGCAGCCTTGATCTTCTCTGCGGCTGCAGCTGAAACCTTCACTCCGTCAATGATGACTTTCTTTGTGATCTCTCCGTTAGCGAGGATCTTTGCCTGGACATCGCCCTTGACGATGCAGAAGTCCTTGAGGGACTGGAGATCGACAGTCTCACCGTCCTTGTAGGTCTCGTTGATCATGTCCAGAGACACTGCAACGTACTCCTTCTTGAACGGATAGTTGGAGAAACCTCTTCTTGCGACACGGCGATAGAGAGGCATCTGACCGCCTTCGAATCCAGGACGGACACCACCGCCGGAACGGGCATTCTGTCCGTTCGAGCCCTTACCGCAGGTTCTGCCCTTGGATGAAGCTCCGCGACCGACTATGGTCTTGTTTTTGTTGGCACCTTCCGGTGCATGAATCTGTCCCATATTAAATCTCCTCGACCTTCACAAGGTGCTCGACGACACGGACCATACCCATTGTTGCGGGTGTGGCATCCTTGACGACGCTGCTGTTGATCTTTCCAAGACCAAGAGCCTTGACTGTGGCTCTCTGCTTGGGAAGGCATCCTGCAAGACCCTTAATCAGTTCAATGCGAACCTGTTTCTGCTTCTTTGCTGCCATATCTTACCCCCAAATATCCTTGAGGCTCTTGCCTCTGTCTTCTGAGAGCTTCTTGGCTGAGAACAGGTTCTCAAGACCGTCGAAGGTTGCCTTGACTGTGTTGATTGTGTTCTTTGAACCGAGGGACTTGCTGAGAATGTCCTTGATTCCGACAGCATCACAAACAGCACGGACTGCACCACCGGCAATGACTCCGGTACCAGCTGAAGCCGGCTTGAGAAGAACACTGGCGCTCTTGAAGTTTCCGAGAATCTCGTGAGGGATTGTTGAATCCTTCAGGTTGACTGTGATCAGATTCTTCTTAGCGGTCTCTGTGGCCTTGCGGATTGCATAGGAAACGTCATTGGCCTTACCCATTCCGTATCCGACTCTGCCCTTCTGGTCACCAACGACCACCAGAGCTGAGAATGATCTGCGTCTTCCGCCTTTGACGGTCTTGGAAACAGCGCTCAGCTTGATGAGCTTCTCAATGAACTCTTTCGGCTGGTTATCTCTTTCTCTTCTTTCTCTATTTCTTTCCATAACTACCCACCTTAGAACTTCACACCGGCTTTTCTGGCGCCATCAGCGATAGCCTTAACGACTCCGTGATAGAGGTAACCGTTTCTGTCGAAAACCACAGTCTGAACACCTTTCTCGATGCATCTCTTTCCGAGAACCTCTCCGAACTTCTGTGCATCTTCGACCTTGTTCTTAAGACCTGCGAGCTCCTTCTCAACAGTACCTGCGCTGACCAGTGTTCTGCCTGTCGTATCATCGATAACCTGTGCATACATGTGCAGGTTGCTTCTGAAGACAGTCATTCTTGGTCTCAGGGCTGTTCCGGAAATGGATTTTCTGATATGAAGTTTCCTTCTTGCATGCTTTCTGTTCTTGTCAATAATTCTATTCATATCTTCAACCCGCCTTATTTCTTACCTGACTTTCCGCTCTTGGAACGTACATACTCAGTATCATACTTGATACCCTTGCCCTTGTACGGCTCAGGCTTCTTGAGGCTGCGGATTTCCGCGGCTGTCTGGCCGACAAGCTGTTTGTCGATACCTGAGATGGCGATCTTTGTAGGACCGTCAAGAGCGATCTTGACTCCCTCAGGGATGACATACTCGATATCGTTTGCGAATCCGAGAGTCAGAACGAGGATGTTCTTCTGCAGCTCAGCCTTGTATCCGACACCGACGATGGTCAGGCTCTTCTGATAACCCTCAGAAACTCCGATGACCATGTTGCGGATCAGCTGTCTCATAAGTCCGTGAGCAGCCTTTGTGGCCTTCTCATCGTTAGACCTTGAAACAACAATCTGAGTCTCGCCGATCTCAACCTTGATTGCATCATTGCAGATAGCCTGTGACAGCTTTCCCTTTGGTCCCTCAACAGTGATAACACCGTCTTTGATGGAAGCCTTGACCGTCTTAGGCATATCAATTGGTAATCTACCTATACGTGACATACTTCCCTCCTATTACCAAATCGAGCAGATCAGCTCACCGCCGACCAACTGCTCTGAAGCCTTCTTGCCGGTGATGACGCCTGCAGAAGTCGAAACGATGACGATACCATAGCCGTTGAATACTCTCGGCATCTCTCTGTATCCGCTGTAGACACGGCGACCAGGAGTTGAAATTCTCTTGATTCCGTGGATGACCGGATTGTGTGCATCATCATACTTCAGGAATACACGAAGATATGTGGCACCGTCTTTGGTGACTTTCTTGAAATTCTTGATAAAGCCCTCGTTCTTCATGATCTTGACGATCTGGAGCTTGAGCTTTGAATTCGAAATGTCTACTTTCTCATGCTTAGCCTGGCTAGCATTTCTGACCTTAGTCAGCATATCAGCAACTGGATCACTTACTGCCATTTTCTCTGTACTCCTACCAACTGGATTTTGTCACACCAGGAATCAGGCCTTCATTAGCCAGCTTTCTGAAGCAATGTCTGCACATGTCAAACTTGCGCATATATCCACGGGGTCTTCCGCAAATTCTGCAACGACGAACAGTCCTAGTGCTGAACTTTGGCTCTCTCTGAGCCTTGATGATCATTGACTTTTTTGCCATATCCTACCCCTTACTTGCTGAACGGCATGCCGAGCTTCTTGAGAAGAGCAAAACCTTCCTCGTCAGTCTTAGCTGTGGTGACGATTGCGACGTTCAGTCCGCTGATGCGAACGATCTTGTCGTAGTCGATCTCCGGGAAGATGATCTGCTCTGTGACACCCAGTGCATAGTTGCCGTGACCGTCAAATGCATTCGGCTTAACACCCTTGAAATCCTTAACACGCGGAAGTGCGATGCAGATAAGTCTCTCAAGGAAGAACCACATGTTGTCGCCTCTGAGGGTGACCATAGCTCCGATCTCCATGCCCTCTCTGAGCTTGAAGTTAGCGATGGACTTTCTTGCCTTTGTCTTGACAACATGCTGACCGGTGATCTGCTCGAGCTCCTTGACAGTTGCCTCGAGGTACTTCTTGTCTGCGATAGCATCGCCGACACCAGCTGAAACAACAATCTTCTCGAGAGCAGGAATCTGCATCTTGGAGGTGTACTTGAACTCCTTGTAGAGCTCCGGTGCAACTTCCTCAAGATATTTTCTCTTCAAGTTTGGTATAAACTTTTCCATCAGATTACCTCTCCGGTCTTCTTTGCATAACGTACTTTGTTTCCGTTAGCATCCTTCTTGTAACCGAGCTTGCTTGTCTCTCCGTTCTTGGAGACGACGATTGCAACGTTTGAAACGTGGATCGGGGCTTCAACCTTTGTGATGCCGCCCTGGTCCTGCTGGTTCCTCTTCTTCATGGTCTTTGAGACCATGTTGGCACCCTGTACGTAGACACGCTCATTCTCTGTGTCTACCTTGATGATCTTGCCGATGACACCCTTGTCCTTTCCGGCAATGATCTTGACTGTGTCGTCTTTCTTCAGTCTCATACTGTTTCTCCTACAACACTTCCGGTGCGAGTGAAACGATCTTCATGAAACCGTCACGCAACTCACGTGCGACCGGCCCGAAGATACGCTTTCCGCGTGGGTTATTGTTGGCATCAATGACAACGCAAGCATTGTCATCGAACCTGATGTATGTACCGTCAGGTCTGCGGTATTCCTTCTTTGTTCTGACAATGACAGCCTTCAGAACGTCACCTTTCTTGATGGCTCCGTTCGGAAGTGCTGACTTGACAGCAACAACCACGATGTCGCCGACACCAGCCACGTATCTGTGGCTGCCGCCGAGAACCTTGATGACCTGGACCAGTCTGGCACCGCTGTTGTCAGCGACGTTCATATAAGATTGCATCTGTACCATGACAAATCCTCCTTACTTGGCTCTCTCAATGATCTGAGAAAGTCTCCAGCACTTGTCCTTGCTGAGGTGACGGCACTCGACCACACGGACGGTGTCACCAACATGGGCATCATTCTTCTCATCATGAGCCTTCAGCTTCTTTGAGCTGTTGACATACTTCTTATAAAGCGGGTGCAGGCTTCTGTTGCTGACAGTGACAACGATGGTCTTGTCCATCTTGTCGCTGGTAACCACGCCTATAAAACTTTTCTTTCTGGATTCCATATCTCACCCTCTTACTTTGCCTTGCGGATTCCCAAGGTGTACTCATGGATGATGGTGTTCAGTCTTGCGATCTGTCTTCTGACGTTTCTTGTCTGAAGAGGATTGTCAACATGACCGAGAACCTTCTCCATTCTCATGTTCAGGTAGCTCTTTCTGAGCTCGTCGCGCTTTGCGACCAATTCATCATATGAAAGCTTTGCAAACGAATTCTTCATTACTCTTCAACCTCTCTCTTTGCGACAAACTTTGTCTTGATCGGGAGCTTGGAAGCAGCAAGTGTAAGAGCTTCCCTTGCAATCTGCTCATCGACGTCTGCCATCTCGAACATGACTGCACCCTGCTTGACGACTGCAACCCATCCTTCCGGTGCACCCTTACCGTTACCCTGTCTGGTTCCGATAGGCTTTGATGTGTACGGCATGTCAGGATAGATTCTGATCCAGACCCTTGCGCCTCTCTTGGCATGACGTGTCATAGCAACACGGGCAGCCTCGATCTGGCGGTTGGTGATCCACCTCGGCTCAAGAGCAACAAGGCCGTAATCTCCGAATGAGATCTGGTTTCCGCGATGTGCGACACCGTCCCTTGTTCCTCTCTGCTTCTTTCTGTATTTAATTCTTTTAGGACTAAGCATTTCTGATTACTCCTCACTTTGTCTCTTCAGCGTCATCCGCGAACTCAGGTGCCTTTCTGACAAGAGCGCCTGCATCGTCCTTCTTGACTCTGTCGTAGATCTCACCGTTGTAAACCCAGACCTTGACGCCGATGGCACCGAAGGTGGTGTTTGCAACTGCGAAACCATAATCGATATCGCTTCTGAGGGTGTGAAGAGGAATTCTTCCTTCCTTGACCCACTCAGAACGGGAAATCTCAGCTCCACCGAGACGGCCGGAAACTCTGATCTTGATTCCCTGGACTCCGGCAGCTGTTGCCTTTGTCACGGCGTTCTTCATAGCTCTCTTGTAGGCTGTGCGGCCGACAATCTGCTTTGCGACGCTCTGGGCGATCAGCTGAGCATCCTTTTCAGCATGCTCAAGGCTCTTGATCTTAACCTGCACCTTCTTGGTAGAAACCTTCTGAAGCTGCTCGCAGATCTTCTCGATGTTGGCACCCTTGGTACCGATGATGACGCCCGGGCGGCTGGTGCTGATAAGAACAGTAACGCGCTGCGGCTTTCTGCTGATCTCGATGTTGGAGATCTCTGCACCCTGGACCTCAGGACACTTCATCAGTGCCTTGCGGAGCTGAAGATCCTCGTGAAGGGTATCTGCATACTCTTTCGGATCCACATACCACTTGGATGACCAGGTTTTGTTGACTCCGAGACGGAATCCGATTGGATTAACTTTCTGTCCCATTTACTCACTCTCCCACGCTTTCGCTAACTTCAACGGTGATGTGTGACATTCTCTTGAGAAGGATGTCGCGCTTTCCGTGAGATCTTGCCCAGACTCTCTTGAGGACCGGACCGCCGTCGACGTAGATGGCAGAGACCTCAAGCTGACTCTCGTCGAGCTTGTTGTTTCTGTTCATTGCGTTTGCACCGGCGCTCACCAGAACCTTGAGGATCAGACGAGCTCCCTTCTGCGGCATTGCGTTGAGGATACCGTAAGCCTCCTCATAGCTCTTGCCTCTGACCAGGTTAGCAACCGGACGTACCTTGCTCGGAGAAACCATAAGATACTTTGCACAAGCTTTATAAGTTGTAGCCATACCCTTCCTCCTCACTTGGCCTTCTTGTCAGATCCGGAATGTCCGCGGAAGATCCTTGTAGGAGCGAACTCACCGAGCTTGTGTCCTACCAGGTTCTCTGTCACGAATACTGGAACCCAAGTCTTTCCGTTATAGACGGAAATTGTAAAACCTACCATTTCAGGAATGATCACAGAGCTTCTTGAATAAGTCTTGATCATATCCTTCTGACCTGCGCTGTTCGAGGCCTGGACTCTCTTTAAAAGTCTCTCCTCGACAAATGGTCCTTTCTTAATTGATCTAGCCACGTTCTAACTCCTACTTGCGCTTCTTCACAATGAACTTGCCCGAAGGTTTCTTCTTGGAACGAGTCTTGGCACCCTTGGTCGGTTTTCCCCAAGGAGTTACCGGATGACGTCCAGCTGCGGTCTTTCCTTCACCACCACCATGTGGATGGTCGACTGGGTTCATGACAACACCACGGACCTTCGGTCTCTTTCCGAGATGGCGGCTTGTACCGGCCTTACCGAGGGAAACGTTCATGTGATCCTCATTACCCAGAGAACCGATTGTGGCATAACACTCACCAAAGACCATTCTCATCTCACCTGAAGGCAGGCGAAGAGTAACATAGTCGCCTTCCTTAGCGATGACAGTGGCACCCAGACCAGCACTGCGGACAAGCTGTCCACCGCGGCCCAGTGTGAGCTCTACATTGTGTACCGTCAGACCAAGGGGAATGTTCTTGAGAGGAAGTGCACATCCGGCCTTGAGGGGAGCAGTAGGTCCGCTGAGAACAACAGAACCGACAACCAGTCCCTTCGGGGCGAGCATGTAGCGCTTCTCACCGTCTGCGTAGAACACCAATGCAATATTTGCACTGCGGTTAGGATCGTATTCAATGGTCTTGACTGTGCCAGGGACACCGACCTTATCGCGCTTGAAATCAATTGTTCTGTAAGCGCGCTTGTGTCCACCGCCTCTCCTTCTCATGCTTACGCGTCCGAAGGTATCGCGGCCAGCAGTCCTGTGAAGGTTCTTTGTCAGAGACTTCTCCGGCTTGTCTGTTGTGACTTCGCTTCTGATGAGAACGGTCTTCTGACGGAGACCCGGTGTATTAGGTTTGTAAGATTTAAGTGCCATACTCCGTCTCCTTATACGCCTTCAATAGCGTCGATTACTTCGCCCTTGGACAAAGTAACAATTGCTTTCTTCCAGGAAGCGGTGTAGCCCTTGACGTAGCCACCCTTTCCTCTGGAGAACTTTGGCTTTCCAGCCACATTCATCACGTTACATCCGGTGGGATTGACCTTGAAGAGCTCCTTGACGGCCTTCATGATCTCGAACTTGTTGGCTCTGGGATCCACCTTGAATGTATACTTCTTGCACTCTAATTCACGAGCGATATTTGACTTCTCGCTGAGAATCGGCTCAATAATTACCTGATCTGCTCTCATGTAGTCACCTCTTAGTCGCCGTAGAACTCGTTAAGGTTCTTTGCTGCAGTCTCGAGCATGACAACCTTCTTTCCATAAAGGAGTTCCTTTGCAGAAAGCTTGTCATAGGCAAGAACATGCAGATAAGGGATGTTCCTTGCGGCACGGCGGAGCATTGCATCGTCGTTCTTCATAATAAGAACTGTTCTCTTACCGTCCTCAACGAAATTCTTGAGAACTCCGACAAGCTCTTTGGTCTTACCGTTTTCACTTGTGAAATCCTCAACTACAACCAAGCGCTCTTCCTGAACAGAAAGAGAAAGGAGTGACTTCATTGCAAGACGCTTCACCTTCTTGGGAAGTGTGTAGCTGTAATCTCTTGGCTTCGGCCCGAAGATTGTTCCTCCTCCGACCATGACAGGAGACTTCTTGTCACCTCTTCTGGCATTACCAGTTCCCTTCTGCTTGAAAGGCTTAGTATTGCTGTAATTAACTTCAGCACGTGTCTTCGTGCATGCGGTACCAACACGGCGGTTGGCAAGCTCATTGTTTACAGCATGATAGATTGAACCATCGCTGACCTCGATACCGAAGACATCCGGATTGAGATCGATGGTCTTGATTTCTTTGCCGTTTACTGAAAAAACTTTTGCTTCCATCGTGTTACCCTTACTTCTTTACCGCTTTCTTCACAACAACAGTGCTTGCTGCTGGACCAGGGATGGCTCCCTTAACCATAAGAACCTGGAGGTTCTCATCGACGCGGACGACTCTGAGGTTCTGAACAGTGACTCTCTCAAAACCCATGTGACCGGCCATCTTCTTTCCCTTGAAAGTTCTGGAAGGTGTTGATGACATTGCTGTACCACCCAGATCCCTGTGGAACTTTGAACCGTGGGTCTTGCGTCCACCGCCGAAACCGTGGCGCTTCATTCCACCCT
>JAGBRG010000318.1 GCA_017632495.1 Spirochaetales bacterium | reverse complement strand
TATCAGAGGAACAGTCGCAGTCGTCAAGGACAGCACAGTCATCATCAAGGTTGATGACAACACCAGAATCGAGTTCAACAAGAACGCCATCTCAGCCGTTCTGAACAAGAAGGAAGAGTCCGTTGTCGAGAAACCTGCCAAAAAGAGCGCAGACAAGGAGAAGATCGAGAAGGTCGAGAAGCCTGCTGTTGAGGCTCCGAAGGCTGATGAGAAGGCAGAGGAACCTGCAGAGAAGGCATGAGAAAAACTGAACGCATTCTGATTGCAGTACTTGCTATTGCAATCTGTGTTTGGTTTCTTTTTCCTACAATTAGGTGGTATGCATTCGTATCGCCGGAGGACAAGGCCCTTACTACGGGCAGCAGCCTCCAGGTAAAGGAATACTCCCAAGGACAGGCCAGAACCGCATTGCTTTATATGGAGCAGAACGGTTCTTCTGAAGTTCCGAAGGAGTATTCTTTTGTAATAGAGCTTGCAAAGAACCAAAGCAGGGAAAAGGGAACCTCAAAAACTGATATCAAGACATGCTCCGATGTTCTTTCGGCATTCTCGGCTTCTTCTGATGAGGGTCAGGCTTTCATGTCTGCCGTTGAGAAGCATTACAGAGAATACATCCAGAGTCTTAAGGAGCTTTCCTCAAAGGCTCTCCAGCTTGGTCTGGATCTTAAGGGCGGAATGAGCATTCTTCTGGATGTGGATCCTTCGTCTCTTGCACAAAGACTCGGACACGAACCGTCTGAAGCGGAAATTTCTTCGGCCATCGATGAGGATATAGAGATTCTGAAAAACAGAATCGACCAGTTCGGAATGGCTGAACCTGAAATCAGAAAGCAGGGAACACAGCAGATTCTCATTGAGCTTGCCGGAACTCCGGATCCTGAGAGAGTGGATGCATTCTTAAAGGGCAAGGGAGCTTTGGCTTTCCATCTGGCCGACAGCCTCAGTACTCAGAGGGCTCAGGCCTATTATGCTCAGAATCCTGAGGAGTTTCAGGCACTGGCCTACGCACTGGAAAACAACCTTCCGTTCACACAGCCTTCATTCATCCCAGCTGACAGAACAATCGCAGGATCATTTTCAACCGATGCATATGGAATAGAGCAGCTTTCGGGAATTGTCGTAATCTACCGCAAGGCCGCATTGGACGGCGGTTATCTGCTTTCAGCTGAGAAGGGCAAGGACAGCACAAGCAGCCAGCCTGTTGTCACCTTCAAGATCAGCAGCGAAGGCGGAAGCATTTTCTATGACTTTACAAAGGCTCATATCGGACAGCCTCTGTCCATTGTCATGGACGGTCACGTGAAGAGCACGGCTACAATCCGCGATGCTCTTTCCACAAATGTCCAGATTTCAGGCTTCACCGATGAAGAGGCAGAGAACATTGCCATCATCCTCAAGACGGCATCTCTTCCGATTTCCGTTACGGTCTCAAGCCAGCAGACAGTCGGAGCATCGCTTGGCGAGGACTCTGTGAGAATCGGACTTAAGGCCATTGTCTTCGGCTTTGTCCTTGTGGTCATTATCATGATTGCCCTTTATGCAGGAAGCGGCATTATCGCCGATATCGCCCTTGTGATGAACCTGGTGATCATGGTGGCTACCCTGGGAGGATTCGGATCCACGCTGACTCTTACGGGAATCGCAGGTCTGATTCTTTCCGTAGGAATGGCCGTTGACGCCAACGTAATCATATTTGAAAGAATCAAGGATGAGCTTAAGGCCGGAAGTCTTCCCAAGAAGGCTGTGTCCGTGGGCTTTTCCAAGGCACTTTGGACAATTCTTGATTCCAATATCACCACCATCATCGCGGCTGTTGTTCTGATCATCTTCGGTTCAAGCGCCGTGAAGGGTTTTGCCACAACACTTGCAATAGGTATCGTAAGCTCTCTGTTTACCTCGCTTTTCTTGAGCCACCTTCTGATGGACCTTGTTGTGGGTGAGAAGATCTCCATCTCCTGGAGAAGGAGGACCTTCAAATGAAAAACATCAGTTTCAACGTAGTAAAACATAAGGCAATATACCTGGGAATTGCAGGCTTGATGGTCATCCTGAGCCTGGCTCTTGTGTTCTTCAAGGGTTTCAATCTGGGAATCGATTTTGAAAGCGGTCTTTCGGTATCCGTGAAAATCGATGATCAGAATGTGGGAATCGAGGATGTCAGAAAGGCCTTGTCGGGTCTTGACGGGGTAAGAGTTCAGAATATCGGAGCCTCCGATGACGGAAGGTATCAGATAAGAATGAAGCTTTCCGAGGGTCAGGATCAGCGAAGTGCTGAAAGCTTGATTTCCAATAGGCTGGAGGCAAGATTCAAGTCCTTCACCCAGCTGGAGAGTAACTTCATCGGAGCCAAGTTCTCCTCAAGCCTGATTACCGGATCTATCAAGGCGGTTGCCATTGCGCTTGCTTTGATTCTTGTCTATGTCTGGATCCGCTTCAAGGTTGCCTATGCCATAAGTTCGATTCTTGCTCTGATTCACGATGTCATTTTGATGCTCGGTTTCATAAGCATAACCGGATTTGAGATCTCATCTACGACTATCGCGGCCATATTGACCATAATCGGTTATTCTCTGAACAACACGATTGTCATTTTCGACAGGGTCAGGGAAAAGATCCGCATGGATTACAAGCAGGACATTTCTCTTGTCATGGACTTCGGAGTAAACAGCTCCCTTACAAGAACCACATACAGCAGCATCACAACACTTTTGGCTGTGATTCCGCTTGCCGTTCTTTCAAGCGGAGATGTCAGAAGCTTCGCAGTCTGCATGATTTTCGGAGTGATTGTCGGAACATACTCATCCAACTTCGTCGCAACCAACATTCTGTTCCTTCTTGGAAAGAATCAGGCCTTTGACATCATGAAGCAGGAGGAGGAAGACGATCTTTCGGATGCCGCTATGGCAAGACGTATGCTTGAAGACGATGACAAGGGCCGTAAGAAGAAGAAAAAAGAGGACAACGGTCCCAAGATTCTTGTCTGACAGGTGACGCCATGAAAGTGATCAGAAGCAAGGTCATAGGTTACTGCTTCGGGGTGTCTAACACCATCGAAAAAGCGCATCAGTGCATAGAACTTTCAAAGACGATGAGAAAGCCGTGCTACAGCATAGGCTCAATCATCCACAACAAGGATGTTGTAAAAAGGTTCCAGGATCTTGGAATGGTCACTACCGCAAAGGCTGAAGGCTTTGAGCCCGGAGTTGCGCTGATCCGGGCACATGGCATTCCCGATAGCCTCAGGCGTAGCTACTTAGATGCAGGCTTTACATTGGTGGATTCAACCTGTCCGATAGTCGCAAAAGGCGCTGTAACGCTAAGAAATGCGGCATCAAAGGGAATCCGTACCATCATTATCGGTGTAAAGGGCCACGCAGAGACCCAGGGGCTTCTGGGTGTGGAAACACAGCCAGGTAAGATTGTGGATTCTGTCTTGCTTTGCAGTACCTTGATGCCAGAGCTCTGATTACATCATCTTCGCTTTCAGAGGATGAGAAGATTGTGGTGGTTGTCCAGACAACCTTCCCGGATTCGGAGTTCCAGAAGATCCGTGAAATACTTAAGCTTCATTTCAAGGACATAAGGTTT
>JAGBRG010000317.1 GCA_017632495.1 Spirochaetales bacterium | reverse complement strand
GCAAGATGCCTCAGAGCAGGCAAGATTCAGAAGGTTATCTGATTTTCAGATGCATTCTATAAAAGTCCCGACTTTGGTCGGGATTTTTTTTGCCCTTTGACCGAAGTATTTACTTCACACGCATGGTGGGGAGGTTGCGGATGGCAAGTGTTGTGCAGCAGTCCTTTCCGAAGAGCTTTTCCATGTGTCTGAAATAATCAATAGTGCGCTGGATCGGGATGTAGGCTTCGAGGGTTCCGGCAAAGCCGCCGCCTTGGACTCTGAAGGCTCCGTCTCCGTCAAGGAAGGACTGGGTCATGGCATAGGCCAGGGCTATTCCCTGTTCAGTGGCAGATTTGGGGCTGTAGATGTTCTGAAGGTATCTGAAGGACGAGCTTCCGCTTGCGGTGACGGTGCTGAGGTAGGTTTTAAAATCACCATCGCGCAGGGCGTTTACCATGATATCGACCTTGTGGTTTTCCTCAAAATAGTGGAAGGCGCGAAGTATTGCCCTGTCGTTGGAGAGCTTATCGCGAAGCGTGCCGATGTTCTCAAAGAAATCGGTCTCGGAGACCTCGCGCAGGGTTTTTTTGCCAAAGAGTGCGGCCACAGATTTCATTTCACGGGGGATGGAGGCGTAGTCGTCGGTCAAATCGGCGTGGTTGCCGCCTGTGGTGGTGATGACAAGGTTGTATCCGTAATCGGCAAAGTCGACTTTGATGGGGGTGATGACGGGGTCCTTCGGGTCCTTGAAGTCAATTCCGACAATGCCGCCGTTGGCACAGGCGATTTGGTCCATCAGGCCGCTTGGCTTTCCGAAGTGGATGTTTTCGGCCTCCTGGCCCATGATTGCAAGATCTGTTGTGCTGAATCTGTCGTTATTGTAAAGATTGTTGAATATCGTGCCCAGAAGGACCTCGATTGATGCCGAGCTGCTCAGGCCCGAGCCCTTGAAGACTCTGGAGCTGACGTTGGCCTGAAAACCGCCGATACTACCGCCTCGCTTCACGATTGCTGCTGCAACGCCTTTGATCAGGGAATCGGTGGTTCCGAAAAGGGTCTCCTTGGTGGAGAGGTCCGAAAGGTCCACTTCAATTGCCATGTAGCCTTCGCTGTTGAGGACGACTTTGTTGTCCTTGGTTGGATGGACCGCGGCAATGGTGTCCAGATCGATGGATCCTGCTATGACCTTTCCGAGATTGTGGTCGGTATGGTTTCCGCCGAGCTCAGTTCGCCCTGCTGTCGAGAAGATTGCCTTCGCCTTTGTCCCGAAGAGCTCCTGATGCTTCTGCTCCAGGTCCTGGAAGCGTTTTTCCATGAGCTTTGCGTCTGCGAGTTTTCCGTACAATCCAGCTATATCCATCGTCGATTCTCCTGAGTATTGATGCAATGAAATTATATAGTAAATTGTTTGCGGGGTATAGCAACTTGCCCATTTTAAGAAAGCGGATGCTTGTGATGGCCATTTCTTTATCAGCCAGAATCTGGATTGTAGTGCTCAGCCGCTTGGGATTCCAATGGGGCTTTGAGGCGTAAAGCGGGTTTAATCTGGCTTCGAGGTTATTTGTCAGACGGTTGCGGCTTCCGCAAAGCAGGTTCGATGCTGTCATGGAATTGAATCTGAACGGCCAAAGCTTCACCAAGGTGGTGACGGCCTTTTGTGCGTCAGGTTCTTTGATTACATTTCCAAGGCAGACATCGCATCCTGTGCACTCGTTTTTTTCCTGCCCCAGGGCCTGAAGGAGGGCTTTTCGTCTGCACTGATTGCCCTTAAAGATTTCCAGAAGAGGGGATTTGTCATCTTCATCCGTAAGGTCCACCAAAACCCATGCTTCAGACAGCTTTCCGTCACGGCCCGATCTTCCTGATTCCTGAAGGTATTCCTCAATGTCATCAGGAAGCCTATGGTGGATAACAGTTCTTATATCACTTTTGTCCACGCCCATTCCGTAGGCTGAAGTTGCTACCATAACTCCGTCATGGGATTTCATAAACCAGTCTTCCAGTTTTTCCCGCACGTCTTTTGAAAGCCCTGCGTTATAATATCTGACAGGTATGTGAGGGGTCTCTCCACATAGGACAGTGCACAGTTTTTTTGTATCACCTCGGGTTCTGCAAAAGACTATGGCAGGTTTTCTGCATGTTCTGACAAGATGAATCAATGCATGCTCACTGCTGATTGTGGGGTAGGCTCTGTATATTATGTTGGGTCTGTCGGCATCGCCTCTGACCACCAGGGGTTTTGTTGTGAACAGAACCTTTCGGATGTCGCTTACTGTCTGCTCTGATGCAGTTGCCGTGAAGGCCAGTATCTGATTCGGCCTGAGGGTGCGGACTATGGTACCCAAGGCAAGATAGGACGGTCTGAAGTCCTTGCCCCAGCGGGAGATCACATGGGCCTCGTCAACTACCAGAAGACTTATGCGAAAACGCCTCAGGCGTGATATGACAGCTTTGTTCTGAAGGCT
>JAGBRG010000316.1 GCA_017632495.1 Spirochaetales bacterium | reverse complement strand
CTCATGATCTTCTCTGCGACATCCTTGTCGTAGAATCCTCCGACAGGCTTTGTCGGATTCTGGAATGCAGGATCATTCTCATCAACCAGGACCTGGGTGACGATTGTTGCAACTTCCTTGTTGATTCCTCTGGATTTGAGCTCGTTTCCGATGGCATTCTGAAGATGATAGCCGATATAGCCCTGGCTCATTGCTCCGCACTCCGGGAACGGCATATCTGACTTGATGGAGCCGGTTCTTGCTGCAGTTGCAAGGCCTAAGTTTATCATTCCGACCTGAGGACCGTTTCCATGGGCAATAACAACCTCGTTTCCGTCCTGAATAAGGTCAACGATCGGCTTAGCCGTCTCTCTGACAAGGTCAAGCTGTTCATAAGGGGTATTTCCAAGTGCGTTTCCGCCAAGTGCAATGACAATCTTCTTCATAAAAGACTCTCCGTAGATTTACTTGATAGATAGAGTATATTCCCTTATGCAACAAAACGCAACAAAAATGGAGAGACCTTTATCCAGATCTCTCCATCTCACGTAAATCAAGGTATTGAATCAATATGCCTTTGAATTGCGCATCTTCTTGACCTTCAGCATCTGCTTGCGAGCAAGTGCCTTGTTCTTGCGGTGCTGAATTGCAGACGGCTTCTCGAAGTACTCGCGCATCTTGAACTCACGGATGACGCCTTCCTTCTCAACCATTCTCTTGAAACGCTTGATAGCTTTCTCAAGTGGTTCAGTCTCATCGACTTTAACGTATGCCATTTATAACTCACCCCCTCTGCCTAATAGCTCAAGAATCGGATTTAAAATATCATTACATAAGAACTTTGTCCATAGTTTATTCAACGAAAACTCCGTTCTTGGCAAGAACCTTGGAAATCCCGTTGCCATCCGTAGAACAAATATCAATGCTTCTTCCCAAATGACAGCGCAGAGTATACAGGCTCATGTTGAACCATGAAGGAAGAAGTTCCTCGGAAATAGGAACATCGGACAAGGCGTCTAGAATAGCTCCTCCAAGATTCACAATCACCTCGTTGTCCCTCATTGAGATGTAGCCTACTCTTTTAAGCTGCTCATCAAAGGATAAAAGTCTTTCAAGTTCAGAGCTCTCTGACCAGGAAACAAGTCTTCCATCCAGAAATTCGAACCTTATGCGCTGTCTTTTTCCCATGACGGTGACATCAGCTGTGAAATAGCCGTTGACCGAGTCCTTATCCACAAGGAAAGACAGCCTGTCAAAGTCCATGCCTGTGAGAAACTCACGTCCTGACTGAAGAACCTTATGGCCTCCTGCAAACAGGCTCTCTTTGGGAACACTGACGGAAAAATCAGTTCCTTCTCCTGTAAAATACAGCTCCGCTATATCCGAATTCTCAAGGCTTTTACTTCTGTACATGGCAGAAAGACTCTGGTTGGGAATGTTAAGTGCTATCTTTCTCCCCAAAGCCTCCCAGGAAGAATAATCATCGTCATCAAAAACCTCGGCCACACACCAGGGAACGGCGATTCTTCTGTCAAGAACCACAGGATCTGCAAGATGGCCAAGCTTCTGAATGGCACCCATATCATTTGAGTCGACAATTACATCAAGACAAGAGCCCGCATCAACAGCTTTTCTGACATGCGATAGCCTTAGCATGGCATAGGATCTGGGAAGATGTGCAGGAGGCGTCGGGTCAAACTCCAGAACCTGAGTCGGCTTTCCGTTGTTTGTCACGACAATCTTCACAGTCACATCGGTAACAGACAGGGCCTCTTTTGCAACAAGCTTTGCAAACGGCACATCAGACTCTTCCGTGTTTATCGAAAGAGCATCCCCCAGACGAAGGGCCAAAAGATCATTTACAATTGCTTTGGCATATGTCAGCTGTTCATCAGACATGCAAGTCTCGCACCCTCCAGGGTATGCTTCACATCGGCCTTGTTCACATAGATATAGCCTTCCAGATACTTGGAAAAGCCTCCTGTTGCAATGACAACAAGCTTATGACCGATTTCTTTCTCAACCTGATTCACTATTCCCACAAGCTGGCCCATGAAGCCGTAGATTACACCTGCACGGATCGAGGCCACTGTGTCCCGACCCAAAGCCGTTGAAGGAATATCAAGTCTAATCTGGGGGATCTGAGCTGCTGTCTCAAACAGAGCCTTGACCGATGTCATCATTCCCGGCCCGATTGTAACACCCAAGACCTTTCCTTCAGGAGATACTGTCTCAGTTGTGAAAGCTGTTCCGAAATCAGCAACCAGTACATACTCAGAAGGATATAGCTTATGGGCTGCAATGAGATTGCAAAGAATATCTGAACCTATCTCAGGCGGAATCGAGGCCTTATCCAGACCTGTTTCAATATCAATTCCAACGACAACAGGATTTTTATTACTGATCTGTCTGACACCTTCAACGATGGAGCCTGTGATATTAGGAACAACACTGCTTATGACAGACTTTGTGAACTTCATCTGCCTGACCTTGTTCAGAGTCTCCAGAACGGAAGTCTTACTTTTAGTCTTAACCCTGACAACATCACCCCAATCCTTTCCATCATGAGTAGACATTGTAATATTGGTGTTTCCGATGTCTATTGCAAGAATAATGTCTTTATCAGCCATAAATAATCCTCAATCACAGGGCAACTGCGTTCTTAGATCCGTACATCTCCATCCTAAGGGCCCTGATAGCAGGATCTGCCATGTAGTCATCAAACTTCATATAGCGGTCAATGACTCCCTTTGGAGTGAACTCTATGATTCTGTTTGCAATGGAGTCTACGAACTGGTGGTCGTGTGAGTTAAATAAAACAACTCCTGAAAAATCGATAAGACCGTTGTTAAGGCTCTGGATGGCCTCAAGATCAAGATGGCTTGTAGGCTCATCAAAAATCAGGCAGTTTGCACCCTCAAGCATAAGCTTTGCCAGAACACATCTTACCTTCTCTCCACCAGATAGGACCTTACAGCTCTTTAATGCCTCATCACCTGAAAAGAGCATTCTTCCCAAGAAGGATCTGAGATATGTCTCATCTGCATCCTCTACAAACTGACCAAGCCAGTCGGTGATGCTCATGTCCTCTGTGAAAAGAGAGTCATTGTTCTTGGGAAAATAGCCCTGGCTAGTTGTGACGCCCCAAAGGTATTCTCCGTCATCAGGAGCCATGTTGCCTGTGATGATCTCAAACAAAACTGTCTTTGCAAAATGGTTCGGACCTACAAAAGCAATCTTATCCCCGTTATTCACAAGAAGATTCAGCTTATCAAGAACCTTCTGACCGTCGATTGTCTTTGTAAGGCCCTTGATTTCAAGGATGTTCTTTCCGCAATCACGGTTAGGTTTGAATGCAACATATGGAAAGCGGCGGCTTGAAGGCTGAATATCGTCGATTGTAAGCTTGTCGATGAGCTTTTTACGGCTTGTAGCCTGACGGGCCTTTGCAACGTTGCTTGAGAAGCGGAGGATGAACTCCTTAAGCTCTGCAATCTTCTCTTCACGGCGCTTTTTCTCATCCTTCATCTGCTTTGCTATCAGCTGGCTGGACATGTACCAGAAATCGTAGTTTCCGACATAGAGCTGAATCTTTCCGAAATCAATGTCTGCAATATGAGTACAGACGGTATTCAGAAAGTGTCTGTCGTGCGATACAACGATGACAGTGTTGTTGAAAGTGCTCAGAAAGTCCTCAAGCCAGTGAATGGACTCAAGATCAAGGTGGTTGGTAGGCTCATCCAGAAGAAGGATATCGGGGTTTCCGAAAAGTGCCTGAGCAAGAAGGACTCGGACTTTGACGTTATCCTCTACATCCTTCATCATCTTGTCATGCATGGGCACAGGAATTCCAAGTCCGTCCAAAAGGACTCCGGCATCGGCCTCGGCTTCCCAGCCGCCAAGCTCTGCGAACTCGCCTTCAAGCTCAGCTGCCCTGATTCCGTCTTCTTCGGAGAATTCGGCCTTGGAATAGATTTCATCCCTCTCCTTTCTGACGTCATACAGCTTCTTGAATCCCATGATGACGGTATCCATGATGCTGTAGTCGTTGAAAGCAAAATGGTCCTGCCTGAGTACGGCCATTCTCTGACCCGGAGTGATGATGATCTCTCCGGTATCCGGCTCTATCTCACCTGAAAGGATTTTGAGGAATGTGGATTTACCGGCGCCGTTGGCACCGATGATTCCGTAGCAGTTTCCCGGAGTGAACTTGATGTTCACATTCTTGAACAGAACCTGTGTTCCGTAAGACAGAGAAATATCGGAAGCAGTAATCATCGCTTTCTCCTTATAACGAAAAAGGCAACCCAGATGGGTTGCCTTTAGTTCCAAGGGGAATCGAACCCCTGTTTAGAGACTGAGAATCTCCCGTCCTAACCCCTAGACGATGGAACCATCTAGTTTTTTGGTCCTACTGGGATGGAGGGATTCGAACCCCCAAAGGCAGAACCAGAATCTGCAGTGTTACCATTACACTACATCCCAAAAATCCAAACGAACATTTGGAGATTACAAAAAACCAAATGTTCTGTCAATAGATTTCATCAACTCTTCTTGAATGCGCTGACTCTTGCCGATGCACTCAGGCTGAAATCAGAGCGAAATCCGTCCTGAATATATCTGTAACCAAGACCTGCAACCATGGCGCCATTATCAGTGCAAAGCTTTAGACTTGGAAACGATACCTCATAGCCGTCTTTCTCAAAGGCCAAAAGTGAGCTTCTGACAAGCGAGTTGGCGGCAACACCGCCTCCTGCGGAAATGCGCTTAAGGCCTGTGTCCTTCAGTGCCTTTTCAACCCTCTTGATAAGCATTCCCACGGCAACTCTCTGAAATGATGCTGCAATGTTCTCAGGCGTAGCAGGCTTTCCTGTGGAGAAGATATCAAGCTGGTTGATGACAGCCGTCTTTAAGCCTGAATATGAAATGTCATAAGGATGATAGTCAGAGCTCATCTTGGGACCCGAGAACTTAAAGGCCATGGGATCGCCTTTCTGTGCAAGACGGTCGATCATGACTCCGCCAGGATAGCCAAGACCATAATGCTTTGCAACCTTGTCAAAGGCCTCTCCTATTGCATCGTCAACCGTGGTTCCAAGAACCTCAATGCTGTCATAGCTGTCAACTCTGCATATTACCGTGTGGCCGCCTGAAAGAAGGACTCCGAGATACGGATACTCCAAAGGATGCTCAATCTGCGGAGCATAAAGATGTGCCCTGATGTGGTCAATTCCAATAAACGGAACATCCAAAACAGAGGCAAGACCTTTTGCGAAGTTAAGACCCACCAACAAAGACCCCAAAAGGCCCGGTCTTGCCGTTGCCGCAATAGCCCCAATATCCTCTTTCTTGATGCCCGCCTGCTTTACAGCCGCATCAACGACCTGGGATATCCATTCAGTATGAAGACGCGAGGCAAGCTCAGGAACAACACCGTCAAAAGGCCTGTGAAGCTCAATCTGAGTGGCAATTACATTTGAAAGGATGTTTCTGCCGTCTTCTACAATGGCCGCGGAACATTCATCACAAGAGGTTTCTATACCCAGTACGTACATCAGACATCACCGTTTAGGAAATCGTCAATATCATCATCGTAGTCTTCATCAACTGTTATCGGTGAGAACTTGCCCGCAAAGAACATATCAATCAGCCTCTGCTGATTGGCCTGTGGGGCCGCATCATCAATATAAGAGACTATTTCCTTTGAGAGGGGCATTCCGTAGACCTTGGCTCCGCGCTTATTCTTCTTTGAAGAAAGGAGCTCATCGGTCGATGGTACGATCATGATTCTGTTCATGCTCTAAAAGTAACTTCGAGATTACAAATAGTCAACAGACTTATTTACAAATACAGATAGATTGGGTAATCTTGGCAACGTACGCCAGATTAGCTCAGGGGTAGAGCAGCTCACTCGTAATGAGCAGGTCAAGGGTTCGATTCCCTTTTCTGGCT
>JAGBRG010000315.1 GCA_017632495.1 Spirochaetales bacterium | reverse complement strand
GTGATGATGACATAGGATGGCTGATGCATGACTTTTCATGTACAAATGCGGATGACATCCATTATACTGAGATTGCGGAAAGAATAAGGTTTTTTAAGGAAGACGATGAAGGGGTAAGGACTATGTGCAGAAGTATAGAAGAGATGCTTAAAGAAGAAAAAGAAAGAAACACCCTTGAATTTGCAAGGCAGATGATTGCTTTGGGAAAGAACACTATTGATGATATTTCCAAATGCACCGGCCTGAAGGTTGAGGAAATCAGCAGGCTAGCATCTGAGGCCCGAGGCAAACAGTGATGTGGTTAAAGGAAATGTAAAGAAGTATTCTTTCAAATAAAACGGCTCCCGTGGGAGCCGCTTTTGTTTTAAAGCATATTTCAGGCCTTCTTCTTGGGAGCCTTTCTTGCGCTCTTGTCTGCCCAAAGGCTGTTGAGAACCTCAAGTTCCTGCTCTTCCGTAAGAGGATGATACTCGTTGATTCTCTCTGTCTTTCTGACCTGAAGAACCTTTCCGGTAAGAAGCTTGAAGATATCGCAGTATCCGTCGGCAGCACGCTCAAGTGCCTCTGCCTTGGATGCGTTGGTGCTCTTTTCAAGCTCAAGTGCCTTCTTCTCAGCTCTGAGAGCCTTGCGCTTTTCGTTGAACTGGGCTCTTGTAGCCTCATCTGCATCCTTAGGAGTCTTGGCCTTCTTGATCTCAGCCTCAACTGCTGCAATCTTCTTATCAAGACCTGCTTCTGCATTGATGTATTCGTCACAGCTCTTGGCTGATGTCTTTCCGACCCTGAGAACGAATCTCGGACTTATGCGCTTTTTTGCGTTGTGGATGTTGAGTTCCTCAGAAAGATCATCCTCCTCTCCGTCGTCTTCCTCTTCGACAAAATCATCATCACCTGTGACGACATTGGTCGGAATCGGTGCAGGAGCGGGAGCTGCCTTCTTCTCTTCTTCAACGACAGGCTCAGCCTTCTTTTCTTCTTTCTTTGGCTCTTCCTTTTTAGGTTCTTCCTTCTTCGGTTCAGCCTTCTTTACAACAGGAGCCGATGCTTCTACGGACTTAAGATCCGGTGCAACGGTCTGCTTCTTGTTCGGATGGAGCAGATTGAACAGCTTGCTGTGTCTTGGCTCGGCGACCTTGGTACCCTTTTTGGCCTTCTTTGAAACAGTCTCGGGCGCATTGGACTTTGACTGCTCTCTGAGCAATGCCTCACGCTCGATACGTGTCATCTGTACACCGTTGAAAGTAACAAGATAGTCCTGTCCTCTATCTCTCTTCTTTGATCCAAGTTTGATTACTTTGTTCTTCTTTGACATAAAGAGCTCCATTTAGTGATATCAGATTAATGATATAACACAATTTGTCATTTTTAAACCAAGTTTTGCAAATCGTTTAATAAATCTCAATCGAGCTTCATATTCTTGATGTTCTGAATCTCGTCTCTGAGCACCGCAGCCCTTTCAAACTCAAGGTCTTTGGCAGCTTGAAGCATCTCGGCCTCAAGGTCCTTGATATACTTCTTTCTCTGAGACGGTTCAAGCAGATTGTAGCCGGCCTTTCTGATTGAGATATCCTGCTTTTCGTCTGTAACCGCTTCCTCGCGCTCGCGCTCCAGAATATCCTCAACAGCCTTGACGATGGACTTGGGAGTGATGTTGTGCTCTTTGTTGTAGGCGCTCTGAATTGCCCTTCGTTCGCGGGTCTCGTCAATTGCCTCACGCATCGCATCGCTGATTCTATCGGCGTACATGATGACCCTTCCCTCGGCGTTTCTTGCAGCTCGTCCGATGGTCTGAATAAGCGATGTGGCGCTTCTGAGAAAGCCTATCTTATCGGCATCGAGAATCGCAACAAGGGCAACTTCAGGAAGATCCAGACCTTCTCTTAGAAGGTTGATTCCCACAAGGACATCGAACTGACCGGCTCTGAGCTCCTTAAGAATCTCAACACGCTCGATGGTCTCGATTTCGGAGTGAAGATAGCGCACCCGTACGCCCTTTGAGGCAAAGAAGTCCGAAATGTCCTCGGCCATCTTCTTGGTAAGCGTTGTGACAAGGACCCTCTCTCCACGTGCGGTGCACTTTCGGATTTCGCCGAAAAGGTCCTCGATCTGGCCATCCGTGCTTCTGACAAAGATTTCGGGATCCAGAAGGCCTGTGGGTCTGATGACCTGTGAGACTATCTGGGATGAAAGAGATTTCTCAAGCTTGCCGGGTGTGGCAGAGACGAATATGCGCTGGCCTGTGACCTGGTCGAACTCGTCGAACTTAAGCGGCCTGTTATCCAGAGCCGACGGAAGTCTGAAGCCGTACTGTACCAGGTTGGATTTTCTGGAGTGGTCGCCTTCGTACATGGCCCCTATCTGAGGCAGAGTTACGTGAGACTCATCGATGAAGGTCAGAAAGTCTGGCTGAAAGTAATCAAGCAGGACGGCGGGACGCTCCCCGGGTGCGCGGTTGGAAAGAGGCCTGCTGTAGTTTTCTATTCCGGGGCAGTAGCCTATTTCCTGAAGCATCTCAAGATCATATTCAACGCGGGTCTTGATGCGTTCGGCTTCCACGGGATGTCCTGTGTTGATGAAGTATTCGTACTGGCTTTCCATCTCGCTTCGGATCCTGTCTATCGCAGCCAGAACCTGCTCCTTGGGCATGACGAACTGCTTGGCAGGATAAAGCGTGAAGCTTTCCTGCTTGTCCTGCTTTTCGCCGCTTATCGGGTCGAACCACTGGATGCTTTCAATCGTGTCCCAGTCAAGCGTGATTCTTACTGCGTTATCCAGATAAGGCGGACAGATTTCTATTGTGTCGCCGTGTACCCGAAAGCATCCGCGGGTAAGAATCATGTCGTTTCTTTCATACTGCATCCTCACCAGCTGCTCAAGCTCCGCCCTGTGGTCAAAGACCTGGCCTGTTCTGAACACATGGGTCATATCCCTGAGGGAGACCGGGTTGGCAAGGCTGAATATGCATGAGACTGTGGCTACTACAATTACATCCCGTCTTTCCATCAGTGAAAAAGATGCAGAGAGGCGCATCCTGTCAATTTCCTCATTCACATCAGCATCTTTTTCTATGTACAGATCCTTTCCGGGAACGTAGGCCTCAGGTTGGTAGTAATCGTATGTCGATACAAAGTACTCTACCCTGTTTTCAGGAAAGAAAGACCGAAACTCCCTGTAAAGCTGGGCGGCAAGAGTCTTGTTGTGTGAGAGTATCAAAGTCGGCCTCTGGACCTTCTCGATTATCTTTGCCATTGTGAAGGTTTTTCCGGATCCCGTGACTCCCTTTAAAGTCTGGAATCTGTCTCCGTCAAGAACACCCTGGGCAAGTTTTTCTATGGCCTGCTGCTGGTCGCCTGAAACGTCAAATGGAGAATGCACCACAAAGGGCTTATCCATCCACTTGACCGGGCCGTGGACATTATAGACAAGATCTCCGCCCCATGAAGCATCCACTTCTCCTGTTCCCGGACCTCCGGGTGTCTGATGAAAGCGCATCTTCTGCGCTTCATCCTTATCGGGAATCTGAAACTTGAAAGGTTCTGAGGGGTATCTGTTATCAGGCATTTATCTGTTAATCCACTTGAGGTTTTCCTCAGTTCTTTCAACCAAGGTTATCTGCAGTCTTACCATCACACCGTTACGGTCAACAATGACAGGAACGACATCGCCGGGTCTTGTGTTGGAAAGTGCTGTGAAAAGATCACTGTAGTCAGTCACCTGGACTCCGTTTATCTCGGTTATGACATCGCCTCCGAGATAGATGACAGAAGAACCGTATCGCACCTGCTGTGTTCCGGCTTTGAGACCTGCCTGATCCGCTCTGCCTCCGGGCACGATCTGGCTGACCAGAAGTCCGCTTGAGACCTTAAGTGATGCATAGTCGACAATGGCCTGTGAAAGCTGGACAGGGACAATATCAAGCCAACCTCTGCTGACCTTGCCGAAGTTCACAAGATCGCTTACCGAGGCTGCAGCCGTGTTGGATGCAACGGCAAAGTTCATGCCCTGGCTTGTTCCGCTTGTGCTGTATATCGAAGTATTGATTCCTATGACCTGTCCGTCCGTGTTAAGAAGAGGACCTCCGGAGTTTCCTGGGTTGATAGGTGCGCTTGTCTGAATCATTCCCAGAAGAACGTTACCCTTTTCATCTCTGATAGGACGGCTCAGTCCCGAGATGATTCCGGTGACCATGGTTCTGTCGTAACCGAACGGGTTTCCTACGGCAATGACCTTCTGTCCAACTACAAGGGACTCCGAATCGCCGAATGAAAGGACACTTATCTCAGCATCTGCCAGAGGAGTGATTTTTATGACAGCAATATCATTTTCCTTATCGGAACCCAGAAGCTGGGCTTCGTAGACAGATCCGTCATGAAGTGAAACCGTGATAATAGAAGCACCGTCCACAACATGGTTGTTGGTGACTATCAGGCCTTCCTTTGAGATGAAGAATCCCGATCCTGTATCACTCTGAGGCACGGCATCAAAGTACGATGAATCATTTGTGACCCTTGTCTCTATATGGACTACGGCCTTGTTTCCCATCTCAAAGATGCTGATGTTCTGAAGCTCATCATCACTGTATGTCCAGGCTCCGCGGTCTCCGATGAAAAGAGAAACTCCTGTGTCTCCGTAGTAGATGTTGTCCACAGGAACACCTGCCATCTCAAGAAGGCCCTTCTCTCCGTCTGTCTTGATTACTTCAGCCAGAGCCTTTCTGAGCTCCTGAACGCGCTGTTTGGACGAAAGGGCGCCTGTCCATCTGACAAGGATGATTCCGATGAAAGTCGCGGCTATCACTGAGACAATTATTATCAGTATCATCAGAACTTTGTTTCTGCCCTTCATATGCGTCCTGCTATAACTAGATACTACTGCAAAACCACGTCATTGCCAACTCGCTCTACCTGTTCGCTTGTCGGAGGTTCACAGCCTTTTGAAAGACAGTTCAGTCCTGCGGCAACTGAGGCATAGCGAAGAATCTCTGATGCAGTCTTTTGATCAATGTCATCGATTTTCCTGATAAAGTCGTTTCTATCAAGGTAGGCCATCACAGCTCCGTCGAATGTATCGCCGCACCCTATGGTATCCTCAACCTTATTTACAGAATAAGCATCACAGTCGGATCTGAAGTTCTTTCCATACCATGTAGAGCCTTTGGCACCGCGGGTCACAATCAGACTGCCCTTACAGATTTTCAAAAGACTCTGCTCTGCCTGACTGGCATCCGTTTCAGGAAAAAGATAAGAAAGATCTTCGTCACTTACCCTGACAAGATCACACTGAGAAGCATAGTCCAAAATCATTTTTCTGAAGCCCTGGGGGTCTTTGACCAAAGACGGTCTGATATTCGGATCCAGAAACTTCACAGGACTACCTTCTATGGTCTTAATTGCAGGAAAAACAGCATCGCATCCGGGCTCCATCAGAAGTGAGATGGAACCGAAAAACACCATATCAATGTCTCCTTCATTGGCAAATGCCGCAGAAAGTTCGTCTTCTGTGATGCTGCAGGCTGCCGTTCCCTTGTAATCAAAGACATAGGAAGCTCTGCCTTCATTATCAAGGACGGCCTTACTGCAAAGAGTCGGCTCCTTTGCACCGCAAAGCTGAGGGTCAAACAGGATATCGTTGTCTATCATCCTCTCAAGGATTCTGCTTCCGTATTCATCGCCTGAGACCTTTCCGAAGTACGTTACAGGCGCGCCCAGTCTTGATGCGGCTATGGCCACATTGAAGGCACAGCCTCCGATCAGCTCATTTTTCTCTACAATGTCTATAAGGGATTCGCCTACTACGCCGATCATCAGAAGCCTCCGTCAACGTTACGATATCAATAATATACCATAAGTGCAGTTACTATATAGAGCATTCCGCCCGATTATGTTAATATCCTCACGTAACCTTAGGGCTCCTTTGAAAGAGCAGTGGAGGATAAAAAATGAGCGAAGACGTCAAGACAAACGCCACCCAGGAAACTGAGGAGAAATCCCTCAACTTCATCGAAAAGATCATCGAAGACGACCTTGCCAACGGCAGGGTTCCCAACAACACGATAGTCACAAGATTCCCGCCCGAGCCGAACGGATATCTTCATGTGGGACACATCAAGAGTATCTGCCTCAATTTCGGTCTTGCACAGAAGTACGGCGGAATCTGCCACCTCAGACTTGATGACACAAACCCGGCCAAGGAGGACATGGAGTACATAGATTCCATCAAATCCGACATCAGATGGCTCGGATTCGACTGGGGAAAGCACGAATACTATGCCTCCGATTATTACGACCAGCTCCATGAGATTGCAATCAACCTCATCAAGCAGGGCCTTGCCTATGTTGACGGACAGACTCCCGAGCAGGTCAAGGAAAACAGAGGAACTCTCACAACACCCGGAAAGAACAGCCCCGACAGAGACAGAAGCATTGAAGAGAACCTGCGCCTTTTCAAGGAAATGGGCGAAGGAAAGTACCCCGAGGGAACATACCTTCTCAGAGCAAAGCTTGACATGGCAAGCCCCAACATCAACATGCGCGACCCTGCCCTGTACAGAATCAAGTTCGCAGAGCATCCAAGAACAGGCAACAAGTGGTGCGTATATCCGATGTACGACTTCACACACCCCATCTCGGATGCAATTGAAGGCATCACCCACTCCATCTGCACACTGGAGTTCGAGGACCACAGACCCGCATATGACTGGGCCTGTTCCATCGACGGAATAGATCACACACCTCATCAGTACGAGTTTGCCCGCCTGAACATCAACTATTTTGTCATGAGCAAGCGTAAGCTCCTGAACCTGGTCCAGCTGGGCATCGTAAGCGGCTGGGATGATCCGAGAATGCCCACCATCAGCGGAATCAGACGCCGCGGCTACTCACCCGAGTCCATGAAGGACTTCGTCTCCCGTGTAGGCGTTGCAAAGGTCGAGTCCGTCGTAGACTACTCGCTCATGGAATTCTGCGTCCGAGAGGACCTGAACAAGCGTGCAAAGCGTGTCATGGCCGTCCTGGATCCGATTAAGCTTGTCATCGACAACTATCCCGAGGACAAGGTCGAGTACTTTGAAATCGAAAACAACCCCGAAGATCCCACAGCAGGTACCAGAAAGATGGCATTCTGCAAGGAGCTTTACATCGAGCGCGAGGACTTCATGGAAGTTCCGCCCAAGGGCTATCACAGACTTTATATCGGAAACGAAATCCGCCTGAAGACAGCCTACTACGTCAAGGCCACAAGCTGTGAAAAAGATGAGAACGGCAATGTCACCGTCGTTCACTGCACCTATGACCCCGAGTCCCGCGGAGGAGAGACTCCCGACGGAAGAAAGGTCAAGGGAACAAGCCACTGGGTCAGCTCAAGACATGCAATAGACGGAGATGTCAGACTTTATGACAAGCTCTTTGCAACAGAGTACCCCGGCGGAGAGACCGGCAACTACCTTGATGATCTGAATCCGGATTCTCTGATTGTTCTTCAGAACGCAAAGCTTGAGCCATGGCTTGCCGATGCAAAGCCCGGTGAGTATCTGCAGTTCATGAGAAGCGGCTACTTCACACCGGACTACGACAGCACCCCGAGCCACCCTGTCTTCAACAGGACCGTCACATTGAAGGATTCCTGGGCAAAGCAGAAAGCCAAGATGGGTCTGTAAAGAAGATTCACATAATAGAAAAGCCCTCGCAACCGAGGGCTTTTATTTTCAGTCTTTTTTCCTGGGATCAAGATCCTCTTCATTCCAGAAGAAGTCCGTGCTGTCCTCTCTGGATCTTGCCGGCTTGAACGACTCATAGCCGAAAGGCTTCTTTGTCTTGTGTGAGTCCTGACGCGGGGCCCTGCTGCGGTCTCTGTCGAAGCTTCGCTCTCTCGGACGGTCATCTCTGTCAAAATGATCACGTCTTGGTCTTTCAGACCTTTCGAATCTGTCAGATCTATCCGACCTTTCAGTCCTGTCGGATCTTTCTGATCTGAACGGTCTGTCGTAGGATCTGGACCTATAGCGGTCCCTTCCCTGCTCACCGTATGCCGGTCTGTCTCCGAAACTTCTTTCGCTTCTTTCAGATCTGTCTGACCTTTCAGACCTGTATGGTCTGTCATCTCTTCTTGGTCTGTCATAAGAGCGCTCGGACCTATATGGTCTGTCATCATCGAATCTGCGTTCTGACCTGTAAGGTCTGTCGTCATCAAATCTGCGCTCTGATCTGTAAGGCCTGTCTCCGTCCCTTCTTTCATAAGGTTTTCTGTCGGAGAATCTACGTCTGTCGCCTTCTCTTCTTCTCTCAGGCCTTCCTTCGGCCTGTCTTCTTCTGTCCGGACTCTTCTCGGACTTCTTCTCTGGCTCGCTCCAATCCAATGAGAGCGATTCATCATCAAATGCCATCATCCAACTCCTGACCGTGCCTGCACGGCCCTTAACAAATCCCGGAGATGCCACCATCGAGGTGATCTCCTTTATGCTCAGTCCTCTGAGCTTTCTCTTATCCATCTGAAACGAACCGAGGTTCGTAGAAAACAGTATTATTCCGGTCTTCTTAAGCAGTGCGCAGAGCTTTTTTATCCACTGAACATAGTCTCGTGAAACATCAAAATCTCCGTCCATCTTCCTGCTGTTTGAAAAACTCGGCGGGTCGAATATGATGATATCATACTTAAGGCCCTTTTCAATCGCCTCATCTACAAAACGAGTCGCATCCATGCAGATGCACTTGTACATATCACCCGAATAACCGTTGGCAAGAAGATTCTCTTCGGCCCACTTTGTATAGGTTGCCGACATGTCAACGCTTGTCACGCTGTTAGCTAAACCAGATGCCGCATAAACGGAAAAGCTTCCTGTGTATGAAAAAAGATTCAGCACATCAGCATTCTCGCTTCTGTCACGGATCAGAAGTCGGGTTTTCATATGATCCAGAAACAAGCCCGTATCAACATATGTCGTCAGATCCACGGAAAATAGAAGATTGTTCTCATGGACTGTAGTCTTTACAGCTTCATTGTCGCTTTTTTCGTGCTGCTGACGCTCCGGTCTCTTGTTTCTGACTGCATAGATCACATTATCTTTTTCAAGATAGAGCATGCGGCTGCAGATATCCACAAGAGTCTCGCGGCTTTCATCAGAAAGCGCCTCATCCCCGTAGTCGGTGATCTTGGCATACTTTCCGTAGATATCAATGGTGACAGGATACCTTGAAAGGTTTCTGTCATAGACACGGAAACAGTCGGTTCCCTGGGGCAAAAGATCATGGCGCAGAGTCTGCGCATTGTTCTTGAGAATCTTACCCATGTCCTTGTCCATGTAGTCCATAGTACCGCTTTTTCCTTTTTCCCACCGCAGTATATATGGTAATATAGAAAAAAGAAAGACAAGTGGGAGATTATTATGCCGCAAGTTAAAAGCCGTGAAGAGCTTGATTTCTTGCTTGATTTGGAGCAGCGCAGAGGAAATCCGATCGGCTACAGAACGTTCTCAACTTTCTATGCGGACTCAGATGGCAACGTGCGTGACTTCGGCGTATTCTTCTACCAATGCCAGGACCGTTTCTGGTACGAGGACTTTGATCACGAACCCACATTCTTGGGTATAAAGCTCCGACCCAGACGCAGTGACTACAAGTACAAGAAATTCGAATCATCGTTTTCCCCTCTTGATGTGGTCTCAATCCGTAAGGTTGTGAAATCCAAGGCCAGAAACTGTGCCTTGGGCTACAGCTCATTTGAAAAGCTTAAAGCAGCAAACCCGGTTCTGTCTTTCTTCAGGGAGACTGTGACAGAGTTCCGCCTGTCAGACGGAAGACTTCTGTACTTTCAGCTGATTGATAAGACAGTCCGAAACTTAATAGTAAAATTCAAAAACGAAAATAAATAGGAGAAAAAAATGGGAGTATTTAAAGCATACGATATCCGTGGTGTCTACAACAAAGATTTCAACAAGGACACAGCCTACAAGGTAGGATTCTTCCTTCCGAAGCTTCTTCCCTGCAAGTATGTTGTTGTCGGTCGTGACATCAGACTCACAAGTGATGAGATCTTCGAGTATCTCTGCAAGGGAATCAACGACGCAGGAGTCGATGTATGGAACATCGGCCTTGCAACCACACCGATGGTTTATTTCGCAACCGTATACCTTAAGGCGGACGCTTCTGTTCAGATAACAGCAAGCCACAACCCCAAAGAGTACAACGGCATGAAGATTTCCAGAACCAACGCCATTCCAGTCGGCGGAGACACAGGACTGAAGGAT
>JAGBRG010000003.1 GCA_017632495.1 Spirochaetales bacterium | reverse complement strand
TATGTCCTGGGCCTGGGAAAAGTCGATGAATTCTTCTTTGTAAAGCTTCCCCAGGTCATAAGGATGGTTCTGCCGTCCATCGGCAACGAAGTTGTGACCCTGGTCAAGGACACTGCCCTTGCACAGACAATCGGAATTGCAGAACTGTTCCGCTCGGCTCAGAATGCAAGTGCCAGAATCTTTTCGGTCATGCCGATATTCATTGCAGGAATCTTCTACTTTGTAATGAACGCCATTGTCTCTAAGGCGTTTGACTACATGGAAAAGAGAATGCATATCGGAAGATAGCTTAGATAAAAAGCTCGGCGATAAAGACCACAACGCAGCATGCAGCAGACACTGTGATCATGTTCGCCCCAATCCATGAAAGAATAAGGCCTGCGGCAAAAGCCAGAGCACCCGATATGGGGCTGTCTGTGGCATTTACTATTGCCGGGAAAGTCATCACAGAAAGCGTCACATAGGGCACATAGTAAAAAAACGATCGTAAAAAGCGGTTTTTTATGGGGCGCCTTAGAATCAAGAGAGGCAGGATTCTGATTGCGGATGTGATGATGCACATTCCTATGATGTAAATATAGGCGCTCATACTTCTGCCTCCTCTTTCTCATCCTTAAGAGGAAAGACCAGAGCAAGAACCGTTGCAATCAAAACGGTGAGAATCACAGCCCTTGTTCCCTCAGAAAGATCTCCGATTACGGGCATTCTGAAGGCAACATAGCTTAGGAAAAAGCAGACTGGAATTGCACATAATAAAACTCTGTTCTGCTTTGCTGGCGGCAAAAAGCATGCTATGAACATTCCGTACAGGGCAACGCTCAAGGCACTAACAAGATTTGCCGGAAGTATGTTGCCCGCAATGACTCCAAGGGCGGTTCCCACAGACCAGGCAGGCACGGCCACGGCAATGGCGCCGTAGTTTAAAAACGGATTCAGCTTTCCGGGTGTTGTGATCGATAGGCTGAAAATCTCATCTGTTATGTAGAATCCCACGCCTATTCTGTGAATAAGCGGCGTGTCTTCTGAAAACTTCTGCCCCAGAGCGCAGCTCATAAGAAGGTAGCGGCCGTTGGCAACAAGAGTTACAAACAAAAGCTCAATTAAACTTGCCCCTGCTCCGATCAGGGAAAACAGTGCGTACTCGCCTGCCGAGGCGCTGTTCAAAAGACTTGCAAGAAAACCCTGAAACGGAGTAAGGCCCACGGCTTTAGCGGCGATACCCAGTGAAAAAGACACGGCAAAATAGCCCAGTGCAATAGGCACACCGGCTTTCATTCCTCTAAGAAAGGCCTGTCTGTTTGTCATTTCCTACCCCGTTTATCCGATGTCGGGAAGCTTCTTCAGGCGCTTTTTCACGCTAAGGCGCATTGTGATGTAGCAGGACAGACCTCCGATCACATCGGACACAGGTTCTGCCGCAAAGACTCCCAACACTCCAAGGTTTAATACAGAAGGCAGGATTAGTACAAGAGGTATTACAAGAATTGCTTTTCTGAAAAGCGAGAAGAACAGAGCATGCTTTGCCATTCCAAGGGCTGTGAATGTGCTCTGACCCGTTGCCTGGAAGGCCATGAATATCTGAAGGCAGTAGAACACGCGGATTCCGGTGATGCAGCACCTGTAGACCTCGCTGTCGCTTGTAAAAAGTCTTGCAAAGAAGCCCGGGAAGATCATCATAAGAAGCCAGAAGAGGATGAAGTAGATAAGAAGGAGCCATGTCATCCAGTTTATGGCCGTTTTCACCCTGCCAGAGCGCCTTGCTCCGTAGTTGTAGCTGATAATGGGCTTTGTTGCGTTGGTGATTCCGTGCTGAACGGTAAGAAGAATCTCCCTGATGGATGTGATGACCGTCATGGAGGCAACCCATGCATCGCCGCCCAGAACCTGAAGCCGTGCGTTACAGATCATTGCAACGGCGCTGTTTGTGACGGCAAAGCAAAAGTCGGTCACGCCAAGTGCCGCAACCCTTCCGATGAGCTTAAGATCCGGTCTGAAGCCACTGAAGCTCAGTCTTACAGGAGTTTTCTTTCCAACAAGAAAGGCCACGACCCAGACTGCGCTTATCATCTGGGAAATGACTGTGGCAATGGCCGCACCGCGAACTCCCATGTTCAGAATGAAGATGAAAACCGGATCCAGAACTATGTTCACAAAGGCACCGATGAGGACTGTCAGCATTCCCGTTTTTGCAAAGCCCTGGGCGTTGATGTAGGGATTAAGGCCCACAGAGAGCATCACAAAGACGGTTCCAAGTAGATAGACGTCCAGATACTGGTCTGCATAGATGAATGTAGATTCAGAGGCACCGATGAGCCAAAGCACATCCTTTTTCACAGCAAAGCCCAATGCGGTCAGTACCAGGCCCATGAAGATGAGCATGAAGGCCACGTTGCTCATGTACCTTGAGGCAAGGTCGTCCTCGCCTTCTCCGCGTGCCATTGCAAAAAGCGGAGCCCCTCCGTTTCCGAAGAGGTTCTGAAATGCTGTGATTACCGTGATTATGGGAAAAGCCAGTCCCACTCCAGTCAGGGCAAACGCCCCGGCTCCCGGGATATGGCCAAGATAAATCCTGTCTACTATGTTGTAAAGCGCGTTCACCAGGACAGCTATCGTCATGGGAATAGCCATTCGGACTATGTTCTGAGGAATGCTGCCCTTGGTAAAATCGCTTTTATCCGACATCAGACCAGATCAACTGCCAGAGCCTTGGCCATGGCCTTGATGTCATCGACATTCTGGGCCTTGACGGACGATTTGAGCGTCGTGCTCTGCTCGATGATGGTCATGTTCTTCATTGAAGAGATAAGCTCACGCATCAGCTTTCCGCTGGCAGGTGCCCAAGATCCGTTTTCAAGGATGGCGACCTTGCGGTTCTGAAGATTGTGAGCCTTGATGTCGTTCAGGGCAATCTCCATGTTCACGAAGATGCCCATGTTGTAGGTGGTGGCTGCAAAGACCAGATGGCTGCAGCGGAAGGCCTCGGAGACTATGACTGACGGATGGACGGTGGATACATCGTACATTGCGATGTTCCTGACTCCGTTTTCCGCAAGCTCGGTGGCAAGGATGTTGGCTGCGTTCTCTGTGTCTCCGTACACTGATGCGTATGCAATCAGAACACTCTTACCCTCAGGAGTGTAGCTTGACCACTTGTCATACTTGTCGATGAACCAGGCGATATCCTTTCTCCAGATGGGTCCGTGAAGAGGACAGATGAACTTGATATCAAGTCCACCTGCCTTCTTCAGAAGGTTCTGAACCTGGACGCCGTACTTTCCTACGATGTTGGTGTAGTAGCGTCTTGCATCGTCCAGCCAGTCGCGCTCAAAGTCGTACTCGTCGGCAAAGATGTTGCCGCTCAAAGCGCCGAAGGTTCCGAATGCATCTGCAGAGAAAAGGACCTTGTCCGTGCTGTCATAGCTGACCATGACCTCGGGCCAATGGACCATCGGAGCTGTCACGAAAGTGAAGTTGTGACGTCCTGTGCAGAGGCTGTCGCCCTCCTTTACCGACATAAAAGGCGTTGCGGTGGTGCTTTCGAAGAACTGTCCCATCATGTCCACAGCCTTCTGGGTTGCCACGAAAGTAGCCTCCGGATATCTGAGCCTCAGCTCAGAAAGAGTGGCTGCGTGGTCCGGCTCCATGTGGTTGACGATGACATAGTCAAGCTTCCTGCCGTCAAGCAGGGCTTTGATGTTCTCGAAAAACACGGTGGAAACGGATCTGTCCACAGTATCCAGAAGGACGGTCTTCTCATCCAGAATCAGGTATGAGTTGTAGGAGACCCCTCTTGGAATCGGATAGACGCTTTCGAAAAGTGCAAGCCTTCTGTCGCTTGAACCAACGTAATAAATGTCGGACGTTACCAGCCTAGTGCAGTTCATTCGGACCTTCTTTTATCTCAGTAGTTTTCTGCGTTTACTTCGAAGTATGCCTGAGGATGTGCGCAGACCGGGCAGATCTCAGGAGCCTTGGTTCCTACGCAGATGTGTCCGCAGTTGCGGCACTTCCAGACCTTGACCTCGCTCTTCTCGAAGACCTTCTTGGTCTCTACGTTGTCCAGAAGGGCTCTGTAGCGCTCCTCGTGATGCTTCTCAATTGCTCCGACCATACGGAATTTGGCGGCCAGTGCCTTAAAGCCCTCTTCCTCAGCTGTCTTGGCAAAACCTTCATACATGTCTGTCCACTCGAAGTTCTCACCGTCTGCGGCTGCTCCGAGGTTGGCGGCTGTGTTTCCGATTCCCTCAAGTTCCTTGAACCACATCTTTGCATGCTCTTTCTCGTTCTCAGCCGTCTCAAGGAAGATGGCTGCAATCTGCTCATAGCCTTCCTTCTTTGCTACTGATGCGAAATAGGTGTACTTGTTTCTTGCCTGGGACTCGCCTGCGAATGCGGCCTCAAGGTTCTTCTCTGTCTTTGTTCCTGCGTACTTGCTCATGGTTTTTCTCCTTTTTTCTAAAATACTTATTTATCTTCTGATTTTTCTTCAGAAGCTCCCTTCTTCTTTTCAAGCTCTGCTCCGTATCCGAACACATATGAAATCAGAATCATCGCAATTCCCAGGCCGAAGCTGGCATCAGGTCTGACCTCATGCGGGCTCTTGAAGACTGCCTCCAGAATGGAAGCGATAATCACTGCCACAAACGGGATAACGATGTTCACGATTCCCAGTGTCCTGAAAGCCTTGGCTCCCTCTTCCGTAAACGGAGTGCCCTCTTTCTGCTCCATCAGGAAATAGTTCAGATGCCACTTTGTAATCAGTATGGAGCTGATGCAGTAGACAAGGCCTATAAAACAGGCTCCCATTGTCTGCTTTATGGTAAGCTTCGAGCCTTGCTGAATCTTTGCCACAATCTCAGGGTCTTTTCCTGCGATGAAGAGGATGGATACTGCCACAAGACAGCACACAGCACCGACGATGCTGCAGATGTATCCTATTTTAGACAGTATTCCCAAGACCTTTGAGGTCTTCTGAACTATCTCGAGATTTCTTGACATGTCTTACTCCTGGGAAAGCTCCATTGCCTTCTTTGTCTCGGCTTCGATTCTTTCCTCGATCTTCTTCTGGAATTCCTTGGCTTTCTCAGGGTTTGAGATGATGAAGGCCTTGCTGTAGTAGACCTCTTCTGCTCTGAGCTCTTCCTTCATGACTGATGGCGGAAGAAGGATGTCTTCCTCCGTATCCCAATAATACGAGTTGATGATTTTCTTGATTTGTCTTTTTCTCATACTTCTATTTTATATCACAGCCCGACGATTCTTACAACTTGACACTGGAATCCGTCTACCAAATAAATGCAAAGTGATTTACAATGAAAAATGCTGGGAGAGTCTGACATGGTGGTGACGTATAATTATCAACTTCAGTATGAGCTTTGCTCTCTTCTGTTTCTTCTTGCCATCACCTTCCAGTTCGTCTCGGCCAAGAAATTCCCCACAAGAACCAATTTC
>JAGBRG010000314.1 GCA_017632495.1 Spirochaetales bacterium | reverse complement strand
GGTTCTTTTCAGGACAAACAGAAACACAAAGAACAGTCTTGCGATAATCGGCCTTCTGTATGCCTTAGGTGTGATGTGGGGAAGTCTGATAGAGCTCTTAGGCCTTGTGTTTTAGGAGGCGGCCATGTCTGACGGATACAATACCCAGAGCAGAATGCGGATCTTGGATTATCTTAAGGAGAACAAAGACCGCACTGTGGATGTGAATGATATAAGACGGGCTTTGGACTGCGATGTGAACATCACCACAATCTATCGCTATCTTGATAAGCTTACATCCGACGGCACTGTGATGAAGTATGTTGCTGAAAACGGAACCAGAGCCGTCTATCAATATGTGGACATAAAGCGCCACTGCGAGGATCATCTTCACATGCAGTGCACGAAATGCGGAGCAATAATCCATCTGGATTGTCATTTCATGGATGAGTTTGCCGAACATGTTCTGAAGGAACACGGGTTTCATATCCAGTGCCGCAACTCAATCATATATGGCCTGTGCGAAAAATGCGCAAATGAAACGATTTCGTGATAAAGTTGTTTAATAGTGGAAATCATTTTTGTGAGGAGAAACAAAATGAAGAAAATTATTATCGCATTGGTCATTGTTCTGGCTGTCTTTGCCTTTGTGGGCTGCAAGAATGTCAGAATTTCAAAACCGTCTTCAAGTCAGATTAACCTTACTCTCCCATCTAACCCAACAACCGGATGCACATGGAGCGTAAAGATCGAGGATGAGAATATCGCAACCTATCTTGGTTCTGATTATACGCCGCATTCAAATCCGGGCGGAATGGTCGGAGTAGGCGGAGACGAAGAGCTTCACTTCCGCACACAGAACCCAGGAGTCACAAAGGTCTACCTTTCATACGGTCATGCCTGGAATGAGAATGAAGTTTACACCAAGTACACCGCAGAAATCACAGTTAAAGAGGATATGAGCGGAAGAATCGAGATTCTGGAATAGAGTAATACTTTATCAAAAATCCGATAGCTGTTATTATTCGAAAAAACCAATCGGATACGGAGGCTGATTATGGAAAAGTACAAGGTAGGTATTCTTGGAGCAACAGGAATGGTCGGACAGCGTTTCATCACGCTTTTGGCCAATCACCCTTGGTTTGAAATCACCGTTCTGGCGGCAAGTCCCAGATCAGCCGGAAAGACATATGAAGAAGCAGTTGAGGGCAAATGGAAACTTGAAGAAAAGATGCCCGAGAGTGTAAGAAACTTCATTGTCTCTGACGTGTCCAAAGTCAAGGAAATCGCATCAAAAGTTGATTTCGTCTTCTCCGCAGTTGATATGAAGAAGGAAGAAATCAAGGCTATTGAGGAAGAATACGCAAAGGCTGAAGTCCCTGTTGTTTCGAACAACTCCGCTCACAGATGGACAAAGGATGTTCCCATGGTGATTCCCGAGATCAACGCGGATCACTACAAGATCATCGATGCGCAGAGAAAGAGACTCGGAACAAAGAGGGGCTTCATCGCCGTAAAGCCCAACTGTTCAATCCAGTCCTACACACCGGCTTTTGCCGCATGGCGTGAGTTTGAGCCCTACGAGGCCGTCATCTCAACCTATCAGGCAATTTCCGGTGCAGGAAAGAACTTCGAATCCTGGCCCGAGATGGTCGGAAACATCATTCCGTACATCGGAGGAGAGGAGGAGAAGTCCGAAAAGGAACCGCTTAAGGTATTCGGCCGCATCCAGGGCGATGAGATTGTAGCTGATGACAGCATCAAGATTACAAGCCAGTGCATCCGTGTGCCTGTTTTAAACGGTCATACAGCAACTGTTTTCGTGAAATTCAGAAAGAAGGTTTCAAAGGAGACTCTGATTGAGAAGCTCCGCACTTTCAGCGGTCTTCCGCAGAAGTACGACCTTCCTTCTGCACCCAAGCAGTTCATACAGTATCTTGAGGACGACAACCGCCCTCAGGTTTCTCTTGATGTCAACTATGAAAAGGGTATGGGCATCTCAATCGGAAGACTGAGAGAAGACAGCATCTACGACTATAAGTTCGTGGGTCTGAGCCACAATACACTGCGCGGAGCCGCAGGCGGCGGAGTTGAGGCTGCCGAGATGCTCTGCAAGCTCGGGTATATCACAAAGAAATAAGAGATGCTGGTTCTTTCCGCAATTCTTATCGAAAACCAGCTTAAGGAACTCAGGGAACAGGCATTGAAAATCGGTCAGCAGATGGGTGTGAAATGCCCCCTGAGTGTGCTTCCCATGCATGTTTCTCTGAAAAAAGGCATAGATATCGGCCAGGAGGATCTTGATTCCTGCGTTGATGCCATATGTGCCATTTACTCCAAGATTGAGCCTTTCTCCGTGGAAGTTGAGGGCCTTGAGCTCTCTGGCGGCATTGTCTGGCTGAGGCTTAAGGAAAACCAGAAACTTACCGACCTTCACTCGGCCTTGGTCGAACTTGGTAAAACACAATTCGGATCACAGCCCGATGAAATGGATTTGGATTTCAAATACCATTCCACGCTGTTTATGGACAGCGAAAAAGACCTTAGCTCTGCCTTTGAGGCATTACGTAAAGTTAAGCTTCCTCAGAAAATAACTGTAAGAAACTTTTTGATAGGGACATCGGATAACGGAAAGCCTGAAGGCTATTCAGTGTACAAACATTTTTCACTGGGACCAGATATTTCGGTCAAAGAGCAATGGGAAAGATTCGAAAGTAAGTGAGCTTTATTACGTTGCAGTCATATGTTATACTTAGTATGATATATGTACGGTTAAAACGGAGGTCCGAATGAAAAAGGTCGCCAGGGCTTTATTGGGAGGAATACAGAGGAAGATTCTTCTTCTTTTCATTTTCGCCCTTATTGTCGTTGTTGTGACCTTCTCCGTTGTGATACTGCATCAGATTGGCCGTATACGTGAAATCACTTCAAGTGCTAATCTTCGTCAGCAGGCAGCAATCCGCGATAAAGCCACAGAGACTACAAGTAATCTGATAGAGGAGAGCCTCGGGCACTCGACATCAATAGAAGCAGCTCTTGTTGACAGCGTATTCAGGTTCATGAGACGCAATGTGGATCAGTTTTCCAAGGTCTTTGCAGTTAATTACGAATACTATGAATTTGAAATGGGTCAAGAAGATAAGGAACTACCGCTTGATATGTTCTATCCGGATAAACAAATGGATGGATACGTTTCCGTTCAGTTCATTCCTACACCCGGACTTGATATTACTGATAAAGAAATCCGTTCTTTGGCTTATTGCTATTATGACTCAATCAGTACGGATCAGCAGTTCGCTGTCTTAAACGGATTTGTCAATTCCGCTTTTATTGTATCTCCTGATGGTTTCTGCCTCATAGCAGACACCCATTCCTCCAACAAATTCGATGAAAACGGAAACCTGGTGGAAGTTGATCTTACTCAGAGGGACTGGTACAAGGGTGCCGTTGCGTCTTCTGGTGTTTGTTTCTCTGATGTTCATATGGATGTCTTTGCCAAGAAGCTCGGAATTGTATGCTCACAGGCTGTGTATAGTGGATCAGGTGAGCTTATCGGTGTGGTCGGAATGGATGTCTATCTTGATACCCTGGCAGATGATATCGATATTGAATCCTCTCTTGACCGGTTTATCTTCATGGTAAATAACGAGGGAAAAGTTGTGTTCTCTCCGTCTGAATCGAACCCGTTCAAGCAGTTGCCCACTGATGTCTCCATCGACCTCAGGGAATTAGGATATCCGGGTTTGACTTTGTTCCTGAATGAGGCAATGGAAGGATCTGAAAAGGTCTATTCCGTTCCGTTCGGTAAAAAGTCTTACTTTATGACAGGAGCAAGGCTTCTTACACCGGGATGGCTCATGGTCTCTGTTGTTGACAAGGCTAAGGTTGAAGCTCCTGTCATAGCCATGGAGCAGGAGTTCAACAACATCTCAACGGAAGCGGTGGCGGAGTTCATAGACGGTCTTGCATATTCAAGACGCACACTCATCACACTGATTGTTGTTGATGTGCTGATCTGCACCGCCGGAGTTCTGTTTCTTGCTTCAAAAATCGTCAAGCCACTCGGTGCGATGGCCAAGAAGATCTCTCACATCAAGGGAGATGACTTCTCATTCGAGAAGGACGTGCAGTTCTGCACCAATGACGAGGTAGAGGTTCTGGCCGATGCGTTTGCAGCTCTTTCTGTCAGAACCAAGAAGTATATTGATCAGATAACTACAATTACTGCGGAGAAGGAGAGAATCGGAGCCGAGCTTGATGTCGCCACCAAGATTCAGGCTGACATGCTTCCCAGTGTTTTCCCGCCTTATCCTGAAAGACCTGAGTTTGATATCTACGCCTCAATGAATCCTGCTAAGGAAGTCGGCGGAGACTTCTATGATTTCTTCTTGGTTGATGATGACCACTTGGCCATTGTGATAGCCGATGTCTCTGGAAAGGGAGTTCCTGCAGCTCTGTTCATGGTTATTGCCAAGACCTTGATCAAGAACAGAACCATGCTGGGAGGAACTCCGTCAGAGATTCTCTTTGATGTGAACAAGCAGCTTTGTGAGAACAACGAGGCGGAGTTCTTTGTCACTGTCTGGCTTGCCATCATCAATCTTAAAACAGGAGAGGGAATTGCCTCCAATGCAGGACATGAACATCCGGCATTAAGACGCGCCGGCGGCAATTTTGAGCTTGTTGAGTACAAGCATTCTCCGGCCGTTGCCATCATGGACGGAATCAAATACGAAGAACATCCGTTTAAACTATCCCCCGGTGACTCTGTTTTCGTGTATACTGACGGAGTAACAGAGGCTACAAACAAAGATAAGCAGCTTTTGGGCCTTGATAGGATGGTAGAAGCATTGAACAAGAGTGATTCTAATCCGGAGAACATGATTGACTGTGTAAGTGATGCAATCTCGGACTTTGTGGCAGATGCCGAACAGTTTGACGATATCACCATGCTCGGTTTTTCATACAGGGGACCGGAAGGGGATAATGCTCAGGACAACACAAAGAGACTCACTGTTGATGCAAAGATAGAGAATCTTGATGAGGTTCTTGCCTTTGTCGACGGAATCCTTGAGGCCAACGACTGTCCTATAAAGATTCAGATGCAGATGGACATTGCAGTTGAGGAGATTTTCGTCAATATTGCCCATTATGCCTATGCCCCCAATAGCGGAAAGGCCACAATCAGCGCTACATTCGATACTAGAAACAGAGTGGTGTCATTCTCATTCATAGACAGCGGAGTTCCTTTTGATCCGCTTCAGAAGAAAGATCCTGATATCTCACAGAAGCTTGAGGACCGTAAGATCGGCGGCCTGGGAATCTACATGGTGAAGCAGTCCATGGACAACGTCAGATACGAATACCGTGACGGCCTGAACATCCTCACCATTGAAAAGAAAATCTGATTTAATTTCTTTTAGAATTTAAAGTTGAGCTCTAAGTATGCCTTGTCGGACTTGTCGTTGTACTTGTTCAGAGAACTGAATAAGTGTGAATAACCGAGCTTGACGGTAAGACCTAAAATGGTTACCGAACCACTGGCAGTCCAAATAAAGCCCTTGTCTTCAAAATCATCGGAAATGCTCTTTCTGCTGAACACGTAGCCGGCGCTTGCCTCAAGCTGAGGAGTAAGTTTTGCCTCTGTGAATTTGTAAGAGGCCTTGCCTTCAACTGCGCTGACTCTCACATTTCTCTCAGGCTCTATAATAGTCTTTCCGTCTTTTATCTCTTCAATTGTCTTAGGAACATATCTGTATTCGGCTCCGAATGAGAAGGAATCCTTCTTGAAGACTGCTGCCATCATATAAGCATTGGCATCAGAATCGCCGAAATTGAGCTGTACATCGCCTGAGAGAATAAGGTTCATGTCTTCTTTATCAATGAACTTTGCAATATCAACGGCAAAGGAAGCTCCTGCCCTGTGTCCATTTCCGCCATCTTCGAACTTGTGACCGAGTCTGTTGGTGTTGTCATACTCTGTTTCGCTGTTATATGCATAACCGGCTTCTACCCAAACAGCCCCGTCAAGGAGTTTCAGGCGGAGGTTTCCTCCGATTTCCTCATGGTCCTTGATGATGGATCCGCCGAACTTCACAGTCCAGTCTTGTGTTCCAAGTTCAATTCCTGCAGGGAAATACTTGGCGTT
>JAGBRG010000313.1 GCA_017632495.1 Spirochaetales bacterium | reverse complement strand
CTCACGGGTCAGCTCAAGGACGGAGACGCAAACCAGGTGGGTCATATTCCGTTTGACTACAGAAGACGCAAATGGATGAAGAAAGGTCTTTCCAGATGTGTGGCCGATATACCTTTGGAAAAGCTTGTGGACATAGTAGATTCTCCGGGTATTGTAGGGTCAATCAACAAGGAAACAAGCCAGAGAACAGGCATTCCGGAAGGAATTCCTGTAATCTCTACGGCAACCGACAAGGCCTGTGAGGCTCTGGGGCTTTCTGTGACAACAGAGGACAAGGCTGCAATCTCACTGGGAACTGCTTCAACCATTCAGTTCTGCAGCCCGCATTACTTTGAGCCGTGTCCGTTCCTTCCGTCATATCCGTCTGCCATGCCGGGATATTACAACGGCGAGTATCAGCTTTACCGCGGTTACTGGATTCTTACATGGTTTATCAGAAACTTCTGCAAGGAAGAAAAGACGCTGGCAGATAAGAAGGGTGTCTGTGTTGAGGCTCTTCTGGATGAGACTCTGAAAGATGTTCCGCCTGGATCAGGAGGTCTTGTTCTTACTCCTCATCTTTCTCCCGGAAACAACAATCCCTTTGCAAAGGGAGTTCTGATGGGTCTCAGTGATTATCACACCAAAGCCCATGTCTACAGAGCAATCATAGAGGGTATTGATCTTGAGCTTTATCATGCCATGCTGAGGATGGAAAAGCGATCGGGTCAGCACATCAAGGAACTGTACATCGCAGGCGGAGGCTCTGTAAGCGATGAAGTTGTGCAGATCTGCTGTGATGTCTTTGGTCTTCCTGTGAAGCGGGTTCAGACTCATGAAGCATGCTCACTTGGATCTTCGATTGCCGCATTCATGGCGATGGGAGAGTTTTCTTCATATGATGAGGCTGTCAGGAGCATGGTTCATGATAAGGATGTGTTCATGCCTGATATGGAAAACCACAAGGTTTATCTTGAGCTATATAACGACGTTTACAGGCATATTGAGAAGAACAACACAAAGCTATTCAGAAAACTCCGCAAATTCGGAAAAGAAAGCTGATTTGACATTGTTTCCCTGTAATATATGATGTAAAATAAGACATCAAATAAGGGGGTTAAATCAAATGCCTAATATCAAACCTGTTTCTGACCTCAGAAACTACTATGATGTCCTCTCTGAAGTTCACGAAGATGCCCCTGTTTATCTGACTAAAAATGGTCGTGGTGCATATGCAATTGTAACTATGGAAGAGTATGAGCAGTATGAACGACTTAAAGCCTCAATGGAACTGTTTTATGAAATAAAAAAGGCTTTGGATATCGACGAGAAAGAAGGCGTTTTGACAGAAGAAGAGGCTAAGAAAGCTCTGGGGCTAAAATGATAATCAAATACTCTCGTCAATTTATTGAAGACGTAAGTGAAATTTCAAATTATGTCTCTAATGAACTAAACAATCCATCATCGGCTGAAAAGCTGAAGGCCTCTTTTTTTGAAGAGATAGAACGGCTTTCTGATTCTCCGTTTCTAGGTGAGGCGCTTCCTCCTCCGTTTCAAGTCTTTGGAAGAAATCTCCGTCGATTAGTCTTCAGGAACTATTTGATTATTTATAGCGTTTCCGAGCAAATAGTTATTGAGAGAGTGTTATATGCAAAAAGAGACTGGATGAGATTATTGAGTCCTGAAAGTCAAAACTTATAATCTCTGGCTTCGCGCTGGGCCTGGCGGTTGATGTCACGCTCTTTGATGGCTTCCTTCTTGTCGTGGAGGGCTTTTCCTCTGCAAAGAGACACCTGAACCTTTACCAGATTGCCTTT
>JAGBRG010000312.1 GCA_017632495.1 Spirochaetales bacterium | reverse complement strand
TTCTCTGAACGATTTCATGTTCTTCAGCAGGGATGTGAACGTGGGTTTCTATATGGAAATGGGAATGAGTTTCAATGTAAAAACCGAATGTACCGAGGGTGGAGTTCCGACTGGGGATGATAAGATTTCCCCGTTCTTCTCAGACCTTGTCATTGGTTTTGCTTTCAAGGCTGATGTTGACAAGAGGACAAGCGTTCTTGTCGGCGTAGGCCCTGAGATGATGATCTACTCCAAGGAGTATAAGTATTACAACTGGGAGAAAGACTTCCTTGTTTTGGGTGCAGGACTTGATCTTGAAGGAACATACAAGGTAGCAAACGATGTCTACATCGGAATCGGATTCAGAGGATCTATCATGTTCTACGGAACAATGATTGACAGGGACCGTTATGGTGAGGTTTACACCGAATACAAGAACTATTTCGGATACAGATTACTTCCCAGGTTCTCAGTCTATCTCGGACTGTAAAACGAGGTTTGCAAACATAAAGCTGCCTTCGGGCAGCTTTTTTTATGGATTTAAGACATGAAGGCCTTTAGAAAGAAGAAATTCAGAGGCCGCTTTGTAACGCTCTTTTGAGAAGTAGGAAGGAGAGTGGGCATCAAGGCCAATGTACACATCCACATCATAATCCGGGGCAAGGTCCCAGAAACCCGGTGTAGGGTAGCCAAGACCTTTGACAAGGCCGCGCTCGCGCTTAAGAAAGCCCGATGTGTTGTATTCTATGGGGATTCTGTGCTCCTGTGCTATGGAAAGAATATCCTTTGAGGCGGCGATACAGCTTGAATCAAAGGTGGGGTAGTTACAGAACATCAGATCCGGGTGTGCTATATACATGAAGTGGCCTTTTTCTATGGCCTTACGCATAAGGTCAACGACCTTGACCATATCCGATGCGCTGCAATGGTGGCCGAAAAAGCCGGACTCTGCGATTGTCATGTAGTGGTTTCCCAGAATCAGGTACTCGATGCCATACTGATGAACCTTTTCCTCAAGCCAGGGATAGTAGTCGGTGAAGGCCTCGACCTCCAGGCCCAGGCGGACATCGATTTTGTCCTTGAACTCCTCCTTGAGGCCCTTTACGGATGTGACGTAGTCCTCAAGCTGGTCGGGGAACATGCGGTTTCTGTGAACTGCTGTATACTCATAGGGCCAGGGTGTGTGATCTGAAAAGCCGATCAGGGAAAAGTCTTCCTCAATAGCTTTTATGACATAGTCTCTGTCCTGACCTTTGGCATGGTTGCATCTGTAAGTATGAGTGTGGAAGTTCTCCATGACAGAAAAGCTATCACAATCGATGTGTTTACTCAATTGTCACAATGGCGCCCGTTAGGGTAAGATGAGCCTGTAATAAGGGGAAGAAGTTGGACATATTTGATGCACTTACGCTTGTCGGAGGACTTAGCCTATTTCTGTTCGGAATGAACGTGATGGGACAGGCTCTGGAAAGAAGGGCGGGAAACAGTCTGAAACTCATTCTGGGAAAGCTTACTGACAACAAGCTCATAGGTTTTCTCACAGGTTTTTTTGTCACGGCCGCAATTCAAAGTTCATCTGCCGCAACCGTCATGGTCGTGGGCTTTGTAAACTCCGGAATCATGACACTCCGTCAGTCCATGAGTCTTATCATGGGTGCCAACGTAGGAACCACAATCACAGCGTGGATTCTGAGCCTTTCAGGTATCAGCGGAGGAAACTTTTTTCTGCAGATGCTCAAGCCTTCTTCCTTCACCCCGATTCTGGCTCTTATCGGAGTGGTGATGCTGCTTCGTGGAAAGAACAGCAAGACTAAGGACAGCGGAACTATTCTTCTGGGCTTTGCCACCTTGATGTTCGGCCTTGAGACAATGTCGGCAGCTGTCTCTTCCATAAAGGATGTTCCTGCATTCAGCAACCTGATTGTAAAGTTTCAGAACCCGTTTCTGGGCCTTCTTGTGGGTGCTGTTCTTACCGCACTGATTCAGTCAAGCTCTGCCACAGTCGGTATTCTTCAGTCATTTTCTCTTTCCGGCATGGTCACATATGCCGCGGCAATTCCTATGATTATGGGAATGAACATCGGAGCCTGTGTTCCGACTTTGATTTCGTCCATCGGAACCAACAAGAACGCTAAGCGCGCTGCCATGTACCATCTGGTCTTCAATGTCCTTGGCGCCTTGTTCTGGCTTCTTGTCTTCATTGCAGGCAAGAACATCATTGACAGAACCATTCTCCTTAAGGCAGTAAACCCGTTCAGGATCGCCGTGGTCCACAGCACATTCAAGATTATGTGCGTCCT
>JAGBRG010000036.1 GCA_017632495.1 Spirochaetales bacterium | reverse complement strand
GATCTTCTTCCAAGATTCTTCTGGCTGTCATTATGCTTTCGATTCTCATCTGCGCAATCGCCGTTCTTGTCTGGGTCAAGATTCTTGAGTCACAGAATGTGAAATCCTCAAAGACTGCTTCGACTCCTGTGACAGAGACAAAGACTGTGGTTTCAGAGCCGTTGAAAGAACCTGTCGTGGAAACTGCTGTTGAAGAGCCTGTAGAGAAAGCTGAGCCGGAACTGGATCTTTCTATTGACTCAGGCCTCAGTGCACTGAGTGCAAGTGCAAATACTCCCGAAGTTGATTATCTTAATTCCTCGGTTTTCGCATCTCAGACGGATGACGGATACTCTGATGTTGTGGAGCAGGGCATTGAGATGAAAAAGCCTCTGATTGCTCAGAATCTTTCCATCTCACAGCAGTCATCCTTTTCAAAGGACATTGTCAAATACCAGGAATACAAGATTAAAGAGGGTGACTCCCTCATCTCAATTGCCGATTCATTCGGCCTGAGTGTCCAGACAATAGTCTCTGTGAACCAGATCAAGAGCACCATGGATATCTGGATTGGAAGCGATCTTCTGATTCCTGACCGTGACGGAACACTGTACATAGTCAAGGAAGGGGACACTCTTCTTTCTATAACTCAGAAATATGAGCTTGGAATCAGCGCCAAGGCCTTGGGTGATGTGAACGGCCTTACTGACGATTCTCTTGAACCTGGTCAGAAGCTGTTCATCCCCAGTGAAACTCTTGAGACCACCGAAACCACAGTAGTTGAAAACGATGTTACATTTATCCGCCCAGCTCAGGGAAACACCATAGGAATGTATAACCGCAAGGTCGCAAATCCTATCAGCAACGATTCTCTTCAGCTTGACGGAATCCTCATTCAGGCTCCTGCAGGAACTCCTGTTGTTGCAGCCGAAAGCGGAACGGTCGTAGACAAGGGCTTTAATGACAACGGTTCGGGCTTTCTGAAGATTATGCATGCAAGCGGCTACACAACGTTCTACAACTATCTTGGCTTTATTCTTGTTGATACTGCCGACACTGTGGAAAAGGGCCAGCCGATAGCAACTCTTGCAGACGGAACTTCAAACTACAATCCGCCTGTTCTGTTCTTCAGAATCGAGCAGGGCGGTGTAGCCTTTGATCCTGAACAGTTCTTCTGATAAAAAAACCGACAGCCTTTCGACTGTCGGTTGATTCGTTTAAAGTATCATTACTTGATTGCAACTGGTAAGTTGTCCGGATTTCCCATGTCTATGGAATACATCATGCTGTTGACTGTACCGACAATGTAGGTCTGACCCTCTCTGAGTTTGAAGTTGGTGATATCGGCTGTACAGATGTTCGAAGCATATCTGTTTTTGACCGACTCGACCTTTGGCTCATCACCGAGTGTGACCTCATCAAAGTAGGTTGAGCACTTTACAACAAGCTTGTTATATCCTGCATCATAGAATGTTGCGTTCTGAGTCTTTGAGAACTTGAGGTTGAAGTTGAGCTTCACATACTCCTTGGGACCGTCATCTCCCAGTTTGTAGACATATGAAAGGTTCTTGGAAGTGTCCTTGTACAGAAGATAGAAATCAGAGCCGATGTTCTGGAAACCGCAGTAGTATGTGGAATCTCCCTTGATGTTCTTTACAGGAGCACTCTTACCGTATTCAAGAACGTAGAATCTGTTCACTACTCCGTCTAACTCTGTCTCATTAACAGAGAAGAATGCATACTCATCGCCTGTTTGTGAATCTGAACTGAATGCGGAAAGAATTTCGTTCTTCACACTTGTATTTGTGTTGAACTCATGTAACTCACCACCCTGCATATAATAGATTCTGCTGTCATTCCAGCAAAAACCGTTAGAGAGCATTCCCTTAATTCCGTTTCCTTCTGCAAGATCTGAGTAGTTCTTTCCTGAATCGTTGGAATACTTGATTGTGGTTTCGCCCAGATTGTCTTTTTCCTTGCTTTCAACAAGGACATAGATCTTACTGGCATCTTCCATGAAGGCGCCTACGACTCTCTGGTTTTCATCACTTGCGATGAGCTTTGTGGTAGCAACGCCCGTTTCAAGAGAGTAGACTCCGTCATCTGACAGATAGTAGTACTTGGAGTTGTAGTAACCCAGGTATCTGCTAAGGACAACATCGGAACTTGGTGTGGACTGTGCTACCTCTGAGTAGATTCCCAAAGTAGCATCGATGTTACAGGCAACCATTAAGGCTGAGAAGAGGACTATTGCCATTGTTATGATAATTGCTTTTTTCATGTCTTCCTCCTCAGTGTCTGTATGAGAGAACCAGCGTTACCGGCATGAATGCGGCAAATGCGCTCTGGTTGTGCTT
>JAGBRG010000311.1 GCA_017632495.1 Spirochaetales bacterium | reverse complement strand
TAGTGGTCGAACTCAAGCTCGAATGAACCTGTTCCTGATGTCATGGACTTGAGGTCAATTGCGTAGTTGAGAAGCTCGGCCTGCGGGACTTCTGCGTTGACCTGGACCATGTTACCACCAAGGTCTTCCTGACCGAGAACTCTTCCGCGCTTGGATGAGAGGTCAGAGAGGATGTCTCCGAGATACTGGTTGTCAATGTAGACAGAAAGCTTTGCAAACGGCTCAAGGAGAACCGGACCAGCCTTCTCGATAGCAAGCTTCATTGCGCCCTTGGCTGCAAGTCTGAATGCCATTTCTGAAGAATCAACCGGGTGCTCCTTACCATCAACGAGGGTGACTCCGATGTCAACCATCGGGTAACCTGCGAGGAATCCTTCCTCCATCTGGTCGTGAAGTCCTTTCTCGATTCCCGGGACATAACCCTTGGAAACTGAACCGCCCTTGACGACGTTTTCGAAGGTGTAGTACTGTCCGCGCTCTGTCGGTGCGATCTCAATGAGGACCTTACCGTACTGACCGTGTCCACCAGACTGCTTCTTATGTGCATACTCGACGATTCCGCTCTTCTTGGTGATGGTCTCACGATATGCGACGCGCGGAAGCTTGGTGTTGATCTGGATCTTCTGCTTCTCCTTGATCTTGTCAAGGATCATTCCGATGTGGAGCTCTCCCATTCCGGAGACTGTTGTCTGCTTTGTCTCCTCGTTGTAACCGACCTGGAATGTCAGATCCTCTTCGGTGATTCTGTGAAGTGAGTCGTTCATCTTGTCTTCTGACTTCTTATCTGCTGCAGAGATTGCAAGAGAGTAAATCGGGTTGGGCAGTCTGAGCGGCTTGAAGGTGAACTTCTGATCAGGACCGGCAAGGAGTGTGCAGTTTGTGGCTGCGACGTTGCTCTTTGCAATGATTCCGATGTCACCGGGAACAAGAGCGTCAGTTTCGACGAGCTTCTTTCCGATTGCTCTGTAGACCTTACCCGGCTTTTCCTTTTTTCCGAGCTCCGGATTGAAGATGTCAGACTCGCCTGTGAGCTTGCCGTTGATGACCTTGATGTAGGAAAGCTTTCCTGAGAACTGGTCAATGGCTGTCTTGAAGCAGAATGCAGCAAGAGCTCCGTCACCGACTGTGATCTTTGCCTCTGAACCGTCTTCCTTGACGATATCGTCCTGAGCTCCCTCCGGGGAAGGTGCGATGTCGGCGATGAAATCAAGAAGGTTGGTGATACCTGAGTTGTTCTGTGTGCTTCCGCAGAAGACAGGAACCAGAACGTTGTTCTTAAGACCTTCCTTAAGACCGGTATGGATTTCTTCCGGAGTAAGTGTCATTTCCTCAAGATACTTCTCCATCAGCTCTTCGGTACCCTCGGCAGCTGCCTCGATGAGGGTCTCTCTGTACTGCTCGACCTCAGAGGAATACTCTGCCGGAATGTCTCCGACTGTCTCTTTCTGGCCGGCCTTGAAGAAATAAGCCTTGTTCTCAATCAGGTTGATGACTCCCTTGAAGTCAGTTCCGTTGCCCATCGGGATTGCAACAGGAACGAATGTTGTCTTGAACTCTTCCTTGAGGTGGTTGAATGTTGCACCATAGTCAACTCTCTCGCGCTCCATCTTGTTCAGGAAGACAATTCTTGGCTTGTTGCGCTGGTTGAGGTTTCTCCAGAGCTTGATTGTCTCAATCTGGGCACCGTCACGTGCATCAACAACCATGAGGGCTGACTCACAGGTCCTGAAACCGCAGGTGACCTCTCCTACGAAGTCTGCAGTACCCGGGGTGTCGATGAAGTTGATCGACTTTCCTTCCCAAGCGACGTTGGCAAGTGCTGCGTGGATTGAAATCTTTCTTGAGATTTCCTCTTCGGTGTAGTCACTGGTAGTCTTACCGGACTCGACCGTTTCAGGTCTTGAGATCACATTGCTGTAGTACAGAAACTGCTCGAAAAGAGAAGTCTTTCCGGTTCCGTTATGACCTGCAATGGCGACGTTTCTGATGTCTTTCGTTGAAAGAGCCATAATTCCCTCCTAGAACGTTGGCGATATGTGCATTTTTTTATGAAAACACTTTCATTTGGTTGCTTTGTTCGGACAACCTTACACATTGTATAATATCAGAGGAGAAAATAAAAGATAAATATCCGACGTCAGTGATAATTATCTGTCCAGTTTCTGGGCGTAGTGGCTGAACTCCATGCTGAAAGTTCCTCTGCCCTGGGTTGATGAACGTAGGGCAGTGGAGTAACCGAACAGATGTGACAGCGGTGCCTGGGCGTTGATATGGTCCGCAGAAGGTCTGCTTTCCATACTGGAGACAATGCCTCCGCGCTGAGTCAGGCTTGAGATTGTATCTCCCACATACTGTGACGGAACAATCAAAGTCACATCCATAATCGGCTCCATCAGAACAGGTCCGGCTTCCTGGGCCGCCGCGTCAAAGCACATTGCGGCGCAGGCCTCATAGGCAAACTCCGTTGCAGTAAGCTCGTTGTACTTCACATCGGTAAGCTCAACCTTCATGTCGCAGACTTCATAGCCGTACTTTATGCCGCTTCTGAAGGAGTTCTGAACTCCGCGCTCGATTGCATCGAAGAACTCAGGCGGCATGACCTTTGAAGAGACAAGGTTCTCGTAGCTGTTTCCGCTCTTTGCAGCTTGAGGTGTGAGCCTGAGGGTGACAGTGGCGCTGTTTTCCTTTCCTGCAAGGACTTTGCTGAAGGTGAAGGACTTTTCCACGGTGCTTGTGATGCTTTCTCTGTATGTTACCTGAGGCTTTCCGATGTTGCAGTTTACCTTGAATTCCTTAGTGATTCTTGTAACAAGGACATCCAGATGAAGCTCTCCCATGCCGCTGATGATCAGCTGTCCGGTCTCTTCGTTGTCCTTGTATGTGAAAGTCGGGTCTTCCAATGAAAGAATCTCAAGGGTCTTTTTGAGCTTTTCCTGCTCGCTTGCGTTGGCAGGCTCTATGGCAATTGAGATAACAGGTACAGGGAAGCTCATCTTCTCAAGAAGAATCTGGGCACCTTCAGATCCGATGGTGTCTCCGGTCTGTGCAAGCTTAAAGCCTACAATGACTCCGATATCACCTGCCTGAAGCTCCTGAAGCTCCTCGGGCCTGTTGGAGTGCATTCTTAATAGGCGGTTGATTCTCTCACGCTTTTTCTTTGAGATGTTTAAAATAGCTGAGCTCTTTTTAAGAACTCCCGAGTAGACTCTGACAAAGGCCAAAGGTCCTGCCTCACGGTCATACTGAATCTTGAAAACAAGAGCCAAAGGCGGAGCCTTGGGGTCGTTCTTGACCTGAACCTCTTCTTCCTTGTCCTTCTTGATGACAATTCCAGAGGCTGGGGGAATATCGTCAGGTGAGGGGAGAAGATCAACAATTCCGTCCAGAAGGCACTGAACTCCTATGTCCTTGAGTGACGATCCGCAGAAGACCGGAAGAAGCTGTCTTTCGATAGTGCACTTTCTCAAAACATCCAGAATCATCTGAACGGGAATGTCTTCCCCTGCAAAGTAAAGCTCTGTGATTTCATCGGAGTAGCTTGAGACACTGTCTAAGAGTTTCTCTCTCCATTTCTGGGCTTCGTCCTGCATGTCGGCGGGAATATCAGAATAGGAATACTCATATCCACTGGTCTCAGGATCAAAGGTGACCATCTTCATCTTAAGAAGGTCAATCACACCTTCAAAGTGGCTTTCTTTCCCAACTGGGATGAATAGCGGAACGGTCTCTTCTTTAAGTTTTGTTCTGATATCTTCAACTGCAGCATAGAAATCCGCTCCGAGACGGTCCATTTTGTTGATGAATGCGATTCTTGGAACGTTATAAGTGTTGGCCTGTCTCCAGACGGTCTCGCTCTGAGGTTCAACGCCGCCTACGGCACAGAAGACACCGACGGCTCCGTCAAGGACTCTCAGAGATCTCTCGACCTCGGCTGTGAAGTCTACGTGACCCGGAGTGTCGATGATGTTTATCTGTGTATCGCGCCAGTAACAGGTTGTGGCAGCACTTGTGATTGTGATTCCTCTGTCCTGCTCCTGTTCCATCCAGTCCATTGTGGCTTCACCGTTATCGACTTCGCCGATACGGTGGTTCTCACCTGTATAGAAGAGGATACGCTCGGTTGTTGTCGTCTTTCCGGCATCGATGTGAGCTATAATTCCTATGTTTCTTGTTTTCTCTGATATCATGGGCAAAATCCTAACACAATTATTTGCGTTTGTTAATTGGTATACAAAGAAATAGGGGACCTCTTCCGAAGTCCCCGATTTTGTGGAATCTTGCTCTACTTAGTCCATTTGTCTATAAGCTGCTGGATATCGGCATAGTTTTTGTCATCAGCTGCTGTATGGGTCTTTCTTGAGTTGTACACAGCCTGTGCGTACTTGAGGATGACAAGAGCCTCCTGTCTGTCGCTCATGGCAGAGAGCTTTGTCTTTGTCCAGATAGGATATACATCCGCACCCTTTGAGCCCTCATAGTAGGCGTATTTGTCAAAGTTGCTCTTAGTCTCTTTGTCCCACTTTTTCTTCATCTTCTCAATTTCGGAAGCACGTTTTTTAGCACTCCAGTCTCTGCTGTAAAGCTGCTCGGCAAGTTCCATGTAAGTTCCGCCGTAGATATAAGATGCAGGAATTGTGTCACAGGAAGCTATCATGTAGCTGATGGCTGCAACACTGTCTCCGCCGAAGATTCCGGGAACCTTGTTCTGAAGAACGCCCAGTGTGTACCAGGTCTCAGATGAATCCACAACACCAAAATCATCAGTGATGACCCTGATATCTGCCTTCATCGGTTTGACTTTTCCAAGTGAGTCCATGACTCCCTTGGTCTGCCCGTAGCGACCTATGTTTGCACACTTCCAAAGGTATGCCTGATAGTTGGCATTAGCTTCTATTGACTGAAGGGCATAGTTTTCACCCTCAGTGTAGATGGCAAACTTCGCATCCTTGGCTTTTTCATCCATTCTGTCGCCAAGATCGACGCAGACTCGGGAAAGCCTCCATAGTACTTCCGATTTCTCAACAGCAGTTTTTGCATCCTTGAGCATCGTCTGAAGGGTGTCATAGACCTTCTGATTGTCAGTTCCCTGATCATAGAGATTGTCT
>JAGBRG010000310.1 GCA_017632495.1 Spirochaetales bacterium | reverse complement strand
GGACAAAGCTTGTTGAAAAGGCCCCTTTTGGATTATGATTACTAACCATGAAGCAACTCGTGCTGGCTGAAAAGCCAAGTGTAGGAAGGGAACTTGCCCGCGTGCTGGGATGCATCAACCGCGGAAAGTATCTCGAAAGTGAACAGTACGTCGTGACATGGGCTTTGGGCCATCTTGTCACTCTCTGCCCGCCGGATTACTACGGCGCCGAATACAGGCATTGGAACCTCAGAAATCTCCCGATTCTCCCCAAGAAGCTTGAGACCATGGTCATTGACAAGAGCAAGGACCAGTATGAAATTGTCAAAAGCCTTCTGGACCGCGAGGATGTAGGTGAGATCATCATCGCAACCGATGCAGGTCGCGAAGGGGAGCTTGTTGCCCGCTGGATCTTAAAACAGGCAGGATGCAGTAAGCCTGCAAAGAGACTTTGGATTTCAAGCCAGACCGACATGGCCATAAAGCAGGGCTTTGAGAACCTCAAGGACGCCTCAGATTACGACAACCTCTATGCCGCGGCAGAAAGCAGATCCTATGCAGACTGGTATGTAGGCTACAATGTCTCACGCGCCATGAGCTGTCACTTTGACACAAGACTCTCCGCAGGCCGCGTCCAGACTCCGACACTGGCTCTGATTACAAAGCGCGAGGATGAGATTGAGGACTTTGCAGGTCGCTTCTACTGGACACTCAAGGCCGACTTCGGGTCTTTCAAAGCCTCCTGGTACAGCCCTGAGAACACCATAAAGATCAATGAAGAGAATAAGGCCAACGAACTTAGCGCAAAGCTCAAGGGCGCAAAGGGCGTTGTCAAATCCGTCAAGGAAGTCCCCAAAGCCGAAAAACCGCCTCTTGCATATGATCTGACGGAGCTTCAGCGCGATGCAAACAACATGCTGGGATTCTCGGCAAAGGAGACTCTGGATACACTTCAAAGGCTCTACGAGGTTCACAAGATCGTTACATATCCCAGAACCGACAGCCGCTATATCACAGCCGATATCGTGCCCACCATCCCCGACAGACTTGCGGCCCTAAGCGCCACAGCCTTCGGACTTCGGGCCTCATCATACCTTAGAAACGGAATCCGAACCGACCTTTCTCGCCTTGTCAACGATGCTATGGTCAGCGACCACCACGCACTTCTTCCAACCGAGCAGAAGGTCGATGTCTCTAAGCTCTCATCAAGCGAGAAGGCCCTCTGGGAATTGATAATAACTCGTTTCTTGGAAACACTTTCTTCTGACTACGAATATAGTACCACGACCCTTGAGGCCGATGTTATGGGCGAGCGCTTTGTGGCCCGCCTCACAGTGCCTGTGAAGCAGGGCTGGCGCGATGTTGCAAGGGAAGTGGGAAGACGCAGCGCTGTCTCTACAGAGGAAGATGAGGACTCCGATCCCGGAATCATTTCCTTGAAAGAGGGCTCTGAGCTTGAGATAAAGGACATTGTCCTGAAAAGAAGCGCAACCCTTCCGCCTGATCGCTACACCGAAGCAGACCTT
>JAGBRG010000309.1 GCA_017632495.1 Spirochaetales bacterium | reverse complement strand
CTATGCAATCGGAGTTCCCGAGCCGGTATCGGTTGCCGCAAACGGCCTTGATGCCCACGGAAGGAAAATCGATGTAAGTGATGATGTCAGATCTTCCTACGACCTGACTCCCAGGGGAATCATCAACTATCTGAACCTTACAAAGCTGGATTATTCAAAGCTTTCTGAGGGAAATCACATGATTTACTTTGCTTAAGACCTCATTCCTCTATCTCAAGAGGCACGAAATCATACTTTTTCAGGTCAAATAGGCCAAGGTCGGTGACCTTGATCTCAGGAATGACCACAAGTTACATGAAGCAGAGGGTCATGAACGGGTCAACGGCACCTCTGATGCCAAGCTCAACCTGAGCTGTTCTGATTATTGCGGCAAGACGGCCGGCAACGACCTCGCCCGGAAGGTCTGTCATAAGACCTGCAATCTCATGCTGGACTGACTGGAGGACCATGCCGTTTTTGACAACAGTCATTCCGCCTCCGAGCCTGATCAGTTCGCGCACGGCAAGTTCCATGTCCTGGTTGTTGTCTCCGGCAACGATGACGTTGTGAGAGTCATGGGCAATGGATGTTGCAATGGCACCGCCTCTGAGGTTCAGGCCCTTGATCAGGGCAAGACCGATGTTCCCTGTTCCCTTGTGACGCTCGACTACGGCGACTTTGACAATGTCATCGTCGTTGCGTTTCCAGCAGCCATTCTCGTCAAGATCAACATAGGCCTCGCCGGTCTTTGTGACGACGGAGCCTGGAAGAAGCTCAATCACCTTCACGTGGTTGGATGAAAGCTTTAAGTCAAAGCGCTCGGGGCTAAGATCGCGGATGTTCATCTTTCCGCTGACTTTCTCAATGGAAGTGTGAACCGGCTTTACCAGATACTGTCTGTCGGAAGCCACGTGCTTTCCTGCAGTGTAGACTTCCTGGACTCTGAAGTCCTTGTCCAAAGAGGTGAGGAACAGAAGGTCTGCTCTGCGTCCTGGTGCAATGGCTCCGCGGTCGCTTAAGCTGTAGCAGGTGGCTGCGTTGATTGTGGCCATGCAGATGGCTGTAAGCGGATCTACCCCAGCTCCGATTGCCATGCGGACATTGTTGTCTATATGGCCGATTTCAACCATGGTCTTTGCTGCACAGTCGTCGGTACACATAAGGCAGCGGCTTGTGTTCTTGTCATCCATTCCGGGAAGAAGGTTCAGAAGGTCATGGCATGCAGTTCCCTGTCTGAGAAGAACATACATTCCACGGCGGATTCTGTCTCTTAGATCCTGGACTGTGGCACACTCGTGGTCGGTAAGGATTCCGGCTGCGCTGTATGCATCAAGTCTGGGACCGAATCCGAGATAGTGGCCGTCAATCACCTTGCCGGCGTTCTTGGCCACAAGAATCTTGTCCATGACATCATCTTTCGCCGCACAGACTCCGACGAAGTCCATCATCTCGCCAAGGCCCAGAACTCTGGGATGGTCGATGCGCTTTGAAATCTCGTGGGCGTCAAGGTATGCACCGGAATTCTCATACGGGGTGCAGGGGACGCAGGACGGGACCTGGAGGAAGACAGAAAGAGGCAGATTCTCCGTAGCTTCGAGCATGTAGTCAAATCCGTCAAGTCCGCAGACGTTGACAATCTCATGCGGGTCGGCTATGACAGTCGTTGTTCCGCAGGGGACGACAAGACGCGAGTATTCGGCAGGCGATACATGAGATGACTCGATATGCAGATGGCTGTCGATGAAACCTGGCACGATGTAAGCGCCTTTAGCATCGACCACCTCCAAGGCCTCCGGGAACCATTCCTCGCCGAAACCGGCGATCAGGCCGTCAACTACATAGAGATCTGAGTCAAAGACCTCCTTGTTGAACACGTCAACGATGTGGCAGTTTGTGATCCTAAGATCAGCTCTTGCTCTACCTCTGGAGACGTTGATGAGACGTTGAAGATGCTTTCTGTCCATTCTATTCCTCCTTTTAAAAAACGCCGCAGGAAGAACCTGCGGCAGAAATTGGTTTAATAATCAATGTCAAAGTGCCTTGACGATAATCTTCAGGATGAAGAGCAGGGCAACAATCCAAGTTGTTGTTCCGATCTCTTTGGACTTTCCGGAAGCGGACTTCATGATTACGTAGGAAAGGATACCGAACATGATACCATCTGAAATGCTGTATGCACAAACCATGAACAGCATGCAGAGGAAGGCCGGAATACCTTCTGAATAATCGTGGAAATCGATCTCTGAGACAGGAGTGATCATCATGACACCAACGATGATGAGTGCCGGAGCTGTTGCTGCGCTAGGAATTGATCCGAACAGCGGCTCGAGGAACAGTGAGAGGAGGAAGAGGACTGCTACTGTGATAGCTGACAGACCGGTTCTTCCGCCTTCTGCGACACCTGATGCACTCTCAACGAATGTTGTGACTGTTGAAGTTCCGAGGACAGCACCGACTGTTGTACCGATAGCATCGGCGAACAGAGCTTCCTTACAGTTGGGGATTGAACCGTCTTTCTGGACAAGACCGGACTTACCGGCACATCCGATAAGGGTTCCGACTGTATCGAACATATCAACGAACAGGAATGTGAACATGACAATCACGAAGTCGAATGTTGACTTTCCGTTGGAGAAGATCTCCTTGAAAGCGAACTCAAAGCAATATGGTGCGCTTGGGAGATAGCTTCCGCCGGCGTACTGTGTGACTCCGAAAGGAATACCGATGATTGTTGTGATGATGATACCGAGAAGCAGAGCGCCCTTGACCTTTCTGGCAAGAAGAATGCCTGTGATGACAAGACCGAGCATTGCGACTCCAGCGGGACCTCTGAACCAGCCAGCGCTGAGCTCAACAAGTGTTGCACCGCCTACGATGATTCCGGCATTCTGCAGTCCGATGAAAGCAATGAACAGACCGATACCTGCGGCGATTGCCTTCTTGAGGCTTGCCGGGATGCTGTTGACAATTGCTTCTCTGACGTTGAGGAATGTCAGAAGCAGGAAGATGATACCTTCAACAAAGATTGCAGTCAGTGCCCACTGCCATGAGTAGCCCATTCCGAGACAGACAGTGTAAGCGAAGAATGCGTTGAGACCCATTCCTGCGGAAAGTGCGAACGGAAGGTTTGCGAGAAGGCCCATGACCAATGTTGCAATAGCTGATGTGATAGCTGTTGCTGCGAAGACCTTTCCGAAATTCATTCCGGATGCAGAAAGAATTCCAGGGTTTACAGCAAGGATGTAAGCCATTGTCATGAAGGTAGTGATACCGGCCATGATCTCGGTCTTGACGTCCGTGCCTCTTTCCTTGAGTTTAAAGAATTTTTCCATTTCCAATCTCCTTTTAGATTAATGGCATTCGATATTGCCATTCTAACCCTAGAGAAGCATGGAAGTAAAGCAAAATCGCAAAAATGCAACAAAATGCAACAGAAAAAACCCTAAAAAAAGAGGCCCAAAATTGATGTATCCGTAAATAGTGGAATCACTTTCTTCTGTTTCCGTTTTTTACAAAGGAAACGTAATCGTCCTCCATAAGAGGAGGTGAGAAGAAGTAACCCTGAATCTGCTTTGCACCCATCGCCGTGACTCTGTCCAAAACGGTCTTGGATTCAATGCCCTCGACAACAATCTCAAGGCCAAGTTCGCAGAAGAGCTTGATTGTGCTTTCAAGAATTCTCTTGCCCTTGTCGGCCTCGTCCAGGAGGGTCTTGTCAATCTTGACGGTGGCAAACGGAAGCTTCATGACCTGAAGGATGTTTGAGTATCCTGTTCCGTAATCATCAAGCGCAAATGAGAATCCCATCTGGATCATCTCGTTCATGAAGGCCATGAGGAGGTCCGGGTTCTTGGCCGCCACGGATTCTGTGATCTCGAAGCAGATTCTCTTGGGCTCGATTCCGTATTTTTTCACTATGTCGTAGATTCTCTTTGTCGGGTTATGGAAGAACTCGGCTCCTGAGATGTTCAGATGGAACATGTCAATCTCAGGGTGCTTGGCAAGGACGCGGCATGCGATGTCAACGACGAACGTGTCGATGAAGACCGCCATTCCTCCCTGCTCGATGACCTCGATGAACTCGCCGGGGGAGACTGCACCCAGATTGGGGTCGTCATATCTTAAAAGGACCTCTGCGGACGAGAAGGATCTGTCATCCACATGGATGATGGGCTGCATGCAGATATAGAAGCCATCGCCCGACTTTATGGACCTTCTCATGGACTCTTCCAGAAGCTGGTGACGTCTGTGCCTTGCTATCTGCTGAAAGTCGATGGTCACAGTCTTAAGCTGTTCCGTGTAGGTCGTCTCCTGCTCAAGAAGCTCTCCGATCAACGCAATCAGCTCTGGTGTTGTCATGCTGACCGATGTTCCCATATCCACGGCGAGGACCTTGGCCATCAGATCGATGTTCACTCCGCCTGCATCCCAGCTTTTTCTGAATCTCTCCACGATACGGGCCGAGACCTCTTCCATCTCCGCCTTGCTCTTTGTTCCCACCCAGAAACGGGTCTTTGAGTCCCTGAAGCACCAGACGCTTCCGGACGAGAGCGATGAAAGGAAACTTCCTATTCCGTTCATCAGGATGTTGCTGGATTTGTCTCCGATCTCGCGTTCTGTCGAGCTGAGTCCGTCAATCTCCATGACGGTGAAGAAGCATTTGGAAGTCTCGATCCTGTCATCCATGTACAGCTTCAGGGCTACAATGTTGAACACACCTGACTCACCGTCGAACATGCTGTCCGGATTCTGAAGCGTCAGATCCCACAGAAGGATTGCTATTGTCATTGCCGTTCCGACAAGAATCAGCTGCGGGTTCTTCATCTGGACCACCATGGCAACAGCCACGATGATGGAGAAGAGGACTATTGTCCAGACCTGCTTGCGGGTCAGATTTCTGCGCATGAAGATTATTATGAGAAGGAGCACTATCTCATAGAAGAAAGCGCCTATGTAGTACAACGTATGGAAAGGTCCGGTTCTGAAAACGGCAAGACCATCGATGATATCGAAATAGAAGAACATCCTGGTGAAGGGGTTCAGAATTTGAAGCAGCATGAAGGCCACAGCCGGAACCATCACCAGGAAGATTCTGGGATTCTTCTTGTATGTGCATCCCGTTGCAATAAGAACGTAGATGCAGGTCAGACCCGGAATGGTGATCTGTAGGAAGTAGAACAGCCCGTTTATCAGGTAGTTCAGCCATAACGGGACCATTATTCTGTGCATGACGGTAAGACAACCCAGAAGGTCGGTTGTCAGGCTTCCAACGGCACAGAGAAGAATCAAAGTGAATACGAAATTGGTTCTTGTGGGGAATTTCTTGGCCGAGACGAACTGGAAGGTGATGGCAAGAAGAAACAGAAGAGAGCAAAGCTCATACTGAAGTTGATAATTATACGTCACCACCATGTCAGACTCTCCCAGCATTTTTCATTG
>JAGBRG010000035.1 GCA_017632495.1 Spirochaetales bacterium | reverse complement strand
TCATAGGGCATGGAGAAGGGCTTTACTTCGCAGTAGATTCCTATCTCTCTGACGCGTCTTGCGATCAGCTGGTTGTACTGGCTGCCGAAATCCAGAATCAGAACTTTCTCTTGTTGTGCGTCCATATCAGTCCCTGAATTTGATTATTCCGTTTTCTGTGGATTCTATGACAGCAAGGCTGTAGATATCGATTCCTGCCTTGCGGAATTTGTCTCCGCCGCCCTGGAAGCCTTTTTCAATTCCTATTCCGATTCCCTCAAGAGTGGCTCCTGCTTCCCTTACAAGGTCTGTAAGGCCGCGGATTGCCTCGCCGTTTGCAAGAAAGTCATCGATTATCAGGACATGGTTTTCGGGCTTGAGATAGTCAGACTCTACCATGACCGTGACATTCTTCTTGTAGGTGTAGGAGTAGATCTCACTGCAGATGAGGCCGTTTTCGATGTTGTCGCTTTTGGCCTTCTTGGCAAACAGAAGAGGGACGCCCCATGTGTATGCGCACATGGTTGCCAGCGCAATGCCGCTTGCTTCGATTGTGAGAACCAGATTCACCTTTTTGATGTCAAAATGCTTTCCGAATTCCTCTGCCATTCTGGCCATGAGCTTTGTGTCTACTCTGTGGTTCAGAAATGACCCGACTTTGATGATGTTTCCCGGAAGGACCTTGCCTTCTGACAGGATTCGTGTCTTGAGTTCGTCCATAATTTAGTCTTGAATTTTTAGCTTTTTTTGTCAATTAAGGTGACTGAAAAATATAGTTAGATTTGTACCTCTATGCAACGAAAGGCAACAAACTCAGCGTCCGTAGATTTCAATCATCTCGCGCAGTCTGTCCATCATCCAGCTTTGCATCTGCGAAGGGTCATAACGCCATGACCAGTTTGCGCTTCCAACCGATGCCGGAAGGTTCATTCTGGCGCTGTCATCAAGGCCCATGATGTCCTGCATCGGGATGATTGCGGTGTTTGCCACGCTTGAGATGACGCCGCGTATCATCTGCCAGACAATGTCATCATCAGGGCTCTGGAAGTAGCGTCTGACATAGTCCTTGTAGTTGTCCGGAAGGCTGCCGTACCAACCACGGGTGGTCTGGTTGTCATGAGTTCCCGTATAAGCCACGCTGTTTTTCTCGCAGTTGTGAGGAAGGTAGGCGTTTTCCGTGTTGAACTTTCCATCATAGAAATCCCAGGCGAACTGAAGAACCTTCATACCTGGAAAGCCGCTTTTCTTCTGCATCTGTTTCACTTCAGGAGTCAGCACACCAAGGTCTTCGCCTATGACGTTCATTTTCTGGAAATGCTTCAGAAGATCCATGCCTGGGCCCGCAACCCACTTTCCGTTTCTTGCGGTCTTGTCGCCTGCAGGGACCTCCCAGTAGGATTCAAAGCCTCTGAAATGGTCGATTCTGACGATATCGACCTGGTTCAGGGTCATCTCCATGCGCTTTCTCCACCAGGCAAAGTCGTCCTTTCTGTGGACATCCCAGTCATAGACGGGGTTGCCCCAAAGCTGTCCGTCTTCAGAGAAAGCATCTGGAGGACAGCCTGCCTGTGCTGTCTGCATTCCGTTTTCATCAATCTTGAAGAGCTCGTTGTGCGTCCAGGCATCCACGCTGTCACCTGCGACATAGATTGGGATGTCTCCGATGATGCTGATGCCAAGAGAGTTGGCATACTCGTGAAGGTCGTCCCACTGGCTGTAGAAGAAGAACTGGAGAACCTTGTAGATTTCAATTTCCTTGGAAAGCTTCTTGGTCCACTTGGTAAGAGCTGTCTTCTTTCTGAGTTTAAGATCGTCTTCCCACAGATACCAGCGTGAGTCATTGAATTCATGCACCAGTGCCTGATACAGGGCATAGTCGTCAAGCCACCAGGCGTTCTTCTTGCAGAAGGCCTCATAATCTGCTTTCGGAGCACTGCCGTTTATGAATAGCGATGCAAACTCCTTCAGAAGGGGCATTTTGTTCTCATATACCCAGGGATAATCGACACGTCCTGTGCACCTGTTCTCGGGGTCCGAGATGCTTTTTGCCAGAGCCTGCTCGCCGCAGAGCTTTCCAAGAGACCTGACGTCTATCAGAAGCTCGTTTCCTGCAAAGGTGGATCTTGCCGAGTAGGGGCTGTCTCCGTAGCCTGTTGGTCCCAGGGGCAGAATCTGCCAGAGGGTCACCTTCGAGTCTGCAAGCATCTTCAGAATCTGTCTTGCTTCAGAACCCAGATCTCCGATTCCGAACGGAGACGGAAATGATGTGGGGTGCATCAATACACCGCAGTGTCTTGTTTCCAATATATTTTTAGCCATTGTTTACCTTCCGACATACTATAGCGCATGGAGCTTTTTTTTTCTACAATCCTTGCTTGTTCACAGGCTTAATTTCGGCTATAATAAAGATATGAATTCAGAAGAAAAGGCGCAGTTCCACATAGGTGAACACGTTGTCTATCCCCTGCAGGGAGTGGGTGTCATTAAGGACATCAGGGAGCGTGTAGTCAGGGATGTACCTGTTCTGTATTACGTGATTTACATTGATATGTCGGACATGACAGTCAGTATTCCGGTACAGAAGGTTTCTGAATCTGGAGTCCGTGCAATTGTTTCCGACGGTGACGCCATGAAGGCCCTGGACAGCATCTCCAGCAAGTATGAGCCTGTGTCCGTAGACTGGAAGGCACGCTATCAGATGAACGTTGATCTGATTAAGGAAGGCTCCATCTTCTCAATCGCAAAAGTTGTGCAGGGTCTGTATCACAGAAGCAAGGTCAAGGAGCTTCCTGTCCAGGAAAGAAAGCTCTATGACAATGCCCTGAGCCTTCTGATAGACGAGTGCTCCTATTCGCTCGGCAAGGACAAGAAGGAAATAGAGAAGACCATCTTCTCCCATCTGGAGAAGTAAATGTCACTGCGCTTTTCAGCCATAATCACGGCAGCAGGTTCCTCTCAGAGATTCAACATGTCCTCGGGCTCAAACCTCAAGAAGGAGTTCATGGCCCTGGGCTCTTCCAGCGTCCTGGGCTGTGCCATCAAACCCTTTTTACAGATCGATGGCCTTGTATCCGTGATTGTGACTTACAGAGAGGGCGATCTTGAAGCGACCAGAAAGCTTCTTTCCGACATTAATCATGACATTGTCTTTGTCCGGGGCGGAGAGACCCGCCAGCAGTCCGTGTTCAACGCACTTAAGTATCTGTATGAAAGCAAGACCGAAATCGACCTTGTGAGCATCCATGACGGAGCCAGGCCCTTTATCACAAAGGACCTCATTGAAAACTGCCTGAAAACTGCAGAGGATATCGGAGGCTCATGCCCGTGCATCAGGGTGACCGATACTCTTGTAAAAGTTGATGAAAATGGCCTTATGTGCGGAAGAATCCCCCGCGACGGGGTCTGCACAGTCCAGACTCCGCAGGTCTTCAGGTTCCCTGAAATCTACAAGGCACATCTATCTGCCAAGGCTGATAAGGCCTATACGGATGACACTGAAATCTTCATGGACGCCGGCGGAAAGATCGGCTTTGTCCAGGGCGATTCGAACAACAGAAAGATCACCTATGCATCGGATCTCAAGGAGGGCTTGTGAGCAGAATCGGAACAGGATGGGATATCCATGCCCTTGTTGAAGGAAGGCCCCTTATTCTGGGCGGAGTCAGCATTGAAAGCAAAAAAGGATGCCTCGGGTATTCTGACGGCGATGCTCTGATTCATGCTGTCATCGACTCGATTCTGGGCGCATGCGGCCTTGGAGACATAGGGACTCTTTTTCCCGACACGGACCCAAAGTACAAGGGAATCTCCTCTAAGGTGCTTCTTTCTACTGTCATGGAAAATGTAAGATCCAAGGGCTTTAGGATTGTCAATATCGATACCACTGTTATCCTTCAGAGTCCCAAACTCGGCCCATACAAGGATGAGATCCGCCGTTGCATGGCAAATCTTCTGGGCATTTCAGAGGACTGCTTCAGCGTAAAAGCCAAGACGGCCGAGCACATGCTGGGCGAGCTTGGAAGCGGCGATGCCGTTGTGTGTCAGGCAATCTGTCTTGTTGATTAATGAATATATGAAATTGTCTTGAAGAGGTGGATATCCAGCGGGTTTGCTTCCCAGCCGGTTATCATGTCACGTCTTACGAAGTTGGTCGCAAAAGCGGTGGACATGGGAATGACCACGCCTGAGTCAAGAAGAACCTGCTCCGCCTGAAGAAGGATATCCTTTCTGGAAATATCGTCAGCTGCATTTGCGGCAAGTCTCAGGAGATTGTCGTAGCTCTGATTTGAGAAGTTGGCAAGGTTAAATGAGCTGTCTGTGGAAAAGAGCTGCAGGAAGGCCATTGGGTCAAAGTAATCACCGATCCATGTGATGGAGCAAAAGTCGTACGGATTTTCCTGTGGAATCGATGCAAACAGAGTCATTGGGACGGTGTTTAAAGTCACGGTTATTCCGAGAGTCTTTGACCAAAGTGATGCTATGAACTCGGCAACAGCCGCATTCTGGGCTCCGCGTGTTACGGCCATGGAAATCATCGGAAGCTGCTTTTCTCCGTAGGGATAGCCGCCTTTTTCCAGAAGATCCAGAATGTCTGTGTCAAGTTGTGCAGAGATTCCGCTGTCAGGAACAATGGACGAAGTCTCCATCAGACTTCCCTGAAGACCCCTGATGATGTCCCATGGGATTACTTCGATAAGGGCTTTTCTGATGTTCTCGTCAGAGTAGGCTCCTTTTTGGGAACTGAAGTAGAAGAATGTAGTGGCATAGAGCTTTGAAAGAACCATGTAGTCCGCAGCATTCTCTATCGGTGCCATGGACCACTGAATCTTGCCGTTTAAGAATGCCTCTGAATCCGCAGATCCCAGCTTTATGTCCACAAGTTCCAGATTCACCTCATCCCAGTAGTTGCGGTTGCGTCTGAGCTTTATCTCCTCATCCGACTGGCTTGCCAGCGTGAATGCTCCGCTGTAGGACGTGGTGTCCTTGATGGCGGCAAGACAGGGCTGGCAGAGGAGGCTGGGAAGATATGGAACCGCATACCTGAGCCTTACGACCAAGGTCATATCATCAGGAGTGCTGATATCAAGCTTTCCGTCGGAAAGGCGGGCTACAAAGTCAAGGTTGCTTGAAAGAGGGCCGCCTGACATGTAGTTCCAGGACTCTTCGAATGTCTTTGCTGTGATTGAGCTTCCGTCCGAAAACTTCGCATCCCTGATGTGGAATGTCCATTCAAGGCTGTCTTGTGAAACCTCATAGGAAGAGGCAAGGGCGGGACGGGGCTCGCTTGTGACGGGGTCATACTCAAAAAGACCGTCGTAGAGGTTCTGCATAATGATGATGCTGTTGCTGTCCGATGCAGTATAGGGATTGAGGATTATCGCATCCTTTCCCGGGTCAATGAGGATTGTAAGCTTCTCGCCCTGGGACTGAGCAGCAAGCGGAAAGCATAGGAAGGCCAGAGCCAAAACGGCCATGACCGTAAGCAGCATTTTTCTCATAAATCTATTGGATTTTATAACAATAAGACTTAGTTATCAACACGTCTGCTTTGTGATATCATCTTTCTCATGAACATCATACTGTTTTACAGCATGCCCGAAGGGAACCTGATTCCTCTGTCTGATGAAAGGGCTCAGCACATAGTCTCTGTTCTTAAGCTCAAGGAAGGAGATACCTTCCGCATGGGCATAGTCAATCAGAGCGAAGGCGAGGCTACGATTAAAGCCATAGACGGCGATGGTGTTCACTTTGACTATGTCCAGACCTGTGTCCCGTCACTGTATCCCGTGACACTTCTGTGCGCTCAGGTAAGGCCTATCTGCATGAAGAGAATCCTGCGTGAGGCCGTGAGCCTGGGTGTGGGAAGGATAATCCTCTGCGGTTCTGACACGGGCGAGAAATCCTATCTTTCCAGCAATCTTTACAAGACGGGCGAGTACAGGGATTTCCTTCTTGACGGTGCAATGCAGTCATCCCATGCGGGAATACCCGAGGTTCTTTTTGCAGAAACAGCTTTCGGAGCTGTAAAGATGGCTTCCCAGACAAGCCCTGAAGGTACATCGTTTGTGATGCTGGATAACGTTGTGGGAGCCACGGCCTTAAGTCAGGCAAAAATCGGGCCCTATGCGGTTTTGGCAATAGGACCCGAGCGCGGATGGTCGGACAGGGAGAGAAAGCTGTTTTCCGATAACGGGTACAGTCCTATGCTCTTAGGCTCAAGGGTTCTCAGAACGGAGACAGCCTGCAGCGCAGGCATTGCCGTTCTTCTTTCAAGAATGAGCTTCCTTTGAGGCTTTCTTGGCAGCCTTTTTCTGAAGTTTCTTCTGCTTTTTCTGCTCTTTCATGAAGGCCTTGAACTCGGCCTTTGTCATTGTGTCTCTTGGAATTTCGGGGACCTTTTCAAGAAGCGATGGATCGTCCATGAAATCCTGAAGCATGGCCATTGATTTGATGAAGTAGAATCCGGAAGTGACTCTCTCGTCGACGGTGAAGCCGATCTGCAGGGTCTCGCGGGTTGAGATGACCTTTCCGTTGTCATCGAACTCACGGGTTCTCTCCATTCT
>JAGBRG010000308.1 GCA_017632495.1 Spirochaetales bacterium | reverse complement strand
GAGGCGCTTTGCTCTTTCAAGGGCCTCGGCCTGTCTGATGGTGACGAGGTCATGGGGCGTGGTGCCTTTGGGGGCAAAATCCAGGCCATAGCGGCCGTCGAGGCAGATGAGAAAGGATATCTCTTTGCCCCGCGAGGCGAGTTTTGAGACGGTGGCGCCGCATCCGATTTCAATGTCGTCGGGATGCGGGCCAATGAAGAGATATCTGGAAAAGCCTTCCAGATTCGGAATCGGGGCGGCCTTGCTGAGAATGAAGTGCAAAAGGCTCATTCGTTGATGAGGCTCCTTCTGTATTCAAGCTCCTTGCAGATGCGCTCGTATTCAGACTCGTCGAGCTTGTACTTGGCCCTGTAGAGGAAGAACGCTGCGAGCATGAATGCAAGAGGCACGATGGTCATTGCAAGAAGAAGTCCGATGGACTGGCTTCTCTGGACGTTGGAAAGAAGGTTTCCGATGACGCCTGTTTTGTCGAATGAAGCATCCATGGCCGCTGCGTTTTCTGCTGAGGAGATTCCATTTGTTATATCGGTGACCTTGAAAATAAGATATGTTGCGCTGGTCAGGGCGACACAGAGGGCGCTTCCGAGCTTGGTAAGGAACGGTCTGAGCGAGGAGATGATGGCCTCGGCACGATTTCCATGCTTATGCTCGTTGTACTCGACGGTGTTGATGATGGAGATCATCATGACAAGGTAGAAGCCGTACTGGCCGAAGTTTGCAAGCATGTAGCCGACTGTGATGATGTAGAACTTGGCCATCAAGCCGCTTGGCATGAAGAGACCTGCAAGGAGCATCATCATGTAGCCGACAATTGCGATGTTCTGAAGGATTCCGAGTAGTCTCTTTCTGGGAAATCTTCTGGAAATGGCAGGGTAGAAGACCATCAAGAATGCCGTGACAGACATTCCAAGCATGGTGAACAGCGAGTAGAGGCCACCTGCGTAGCCGAACTCGAAGTAGATGTAGAACGAGCCGATTCCGCCGACCACAAGGCCGTTTCCGATCTGGTGAAGAAGGAAGATCAGGGCAATCCACATAAGCTGGTCGTTGCCTGTGATTGTCTTTGCAATCATCTTCAGGCTGATTTTCGGAGCCGGTTTGTCCATGTCGCTTCTGTTTTACTTGACTCCGAAGAGGGTGAACATGGCAAAAAGCGGGGAGAGGATACAAATGACTATGGCCACAAGTCCGTATGCTGTGACGGCATTTCCTCCAAGTGCCATGCCTCCTGTGGTGAGCATGGGAATCAGAACAGAAGCCAGTGTGCTTCCGATTCCTGCAAACAATGTCGCACGGGATGTGAACTGGTTTCTGGTATCGGCATCGGATGACAGGGCGGGAATCATTCCCCAGTAGGAGATGTCATTCATCGTGTATGTGATGCTGTAAAGGAAATAGATTATTCCGAAGTAGATTACAAAGTTCCAGCCGTTGATTCCGCTGTTGTTGAAGGCGGCGATGACCACGATGCTTGAAGTGATGCATCCGATAAGAAGCCAGGGCTTGAACTTTCCCCACTTGGATCTGGTCTTTTCGATGATGTTTCCCATGATGGGGTCATTTAAGGCATCGAAGACTCTTGCAGCAACCATGATTGCCGTGATTACGGTGAGCTGGGCAGCTGTAAGATTCTTTGTAATCAGTACGAATGTGAGAAGGAAGTTCGCGAACAGGGCATAGACCATGTCTCTTCCGACTGTTCCGAGCGGGTACATGATGAGATTCTTTCTCACCCTCTGAGTGTGAGCCATAGTTCCTCCGAAAGTTTAGTTATCTATTCTCTGTGGAAGTATACAATACATGGTTTTGCTTAGCCATCTTTTTGTAAACTTAAATCGCGCCATTCTCTTGCGTCATTCTCTGACAACGACCGTGATGCAGTTTCTGCAGATGGCCTTGTAGTGATTTCCGTTCTGTTCAAGGTGGAAGATGTTGTTTCTGGAGCAGTTCTTGCAGTCCATGCCAAGGCCGTTGTGCCTCAGGCATATGCGGCTGATGAACACTGGCGGATCATAATCGGGCCCTGTGTAGTTGAACGGGGTATCGTCATCAAGTTCGTAGGATCCTATGAGATTTGGAAGCTCTTTTTTCAGGCTTTCAAAGGCCGTACTGTTTTCTGTGTAGAGAAAGACATCTGCAAAGAACCGGGTTTTGCGGCTATGCGCGTTCTTTTTTACCCATTCTTTTGCCCAGTATACCTGTGCGATGTTGTTAAGGCCTACGATGATATCCGTATTCTTTTCAAAGGAAGATTTAAGTTTTTCCTCTATCTTTTTCAGATAGCTTTCTTCGTCGAACATCACTGGCGACAGGGGAAGAAAACTCTTTCCGCAGAAGTCCACAGTCATATCCCAAAGTCCGAGGCGCTGACGCGGAGGTAAAACTTCGCATCTGATTGTTCCCTTTTCGGATTTTGTTATCTCAAGCTTTTCTT